>CABMIU010000046.1 GCA_902386385.1 uncultured archaeon | reverse complement strand
GAATAAGGAAATGCTTTCTTTCCAGATTGGGGATAAGGAAGGGTTCTATGATTATGTTGTCGAGTTCGAGCAGGATGGGGAAGTGAAGGCGAGGAGCAACTTCAAGGTGAAGGTAGAAGTGCTTGGAGTGAAACTGGAGTTCGCTGGTTCGAAACGGTTTTTTGATGATTTTGAGTCAACGCCGCTGAATTTCAGGTGGCAAGCTGATGTGGGGCCATCTGGAGGGGGCAATTCCTCTTCAAGGTCACAAATCAGCCAGTCGGGTGGGGCGCTTCATTTGGAAGCGGTTGCAGAGCCGTCGGATAATGGTGGCGTGAGTGAGTTTGGCACAGTAAGGCAAAAGCAGGGCCTTGCGCTCTATAACCCGCAAGAGTTCACAAATGACCTGGTTGCATTGAGTGCTGGGACGAGCACCAGGCAAGCCACCGCTTATTATACCGGAGTTAGAAGCTTCTTGTTCCCCGAAGGCCCATTGTCCTTTAGCTTTGATGGTTCGCAGAATGTTGATGAAGAGAAAACTTTTTCCCCTTATGGCGATCCTTGGGGCAGTGCTTTAATTAACTCGACGACAAAAGAGTTGCAGAATTGGGGCGTAATCAGCGCCATTCCACATTATGATACTACTGAACAGTATAGTTCGGCATTTACGAGGGGTGGCGATGGGCATTGGTATTTTAGCGATGAAAAATATTGCCAATTGAGATACAGCGGTTCAGAAATGCAGAAGGGCTGTGTAAAGTCAGGCTCTTGGAATGATGAAAAGAATTTGGACAGGGTTTGGGGCGTTTATTCTTTTGTAAATGGAAAAGTTGATACTTGGCAAGAGCAAACTTCAAACTGGTTTTTTAGTTTTCAGCCTCGCACAATCAGTGCACCAAGCGAGTTCCACACAAATGTCGTTGTGAGCAGAGGGGCTTTAAAGAATTATTATAATGACCTTGAAAGCGGTTTAATAGTGAATGGACAGAGAGCGGGCACTAACGCAAAATTCAGGATTTATGTTGAGCCAAAGGAATGCAGCGGGCCAGATTATGCCTCTTTGAAAGCAAAGGGTTTGTGCGCTGGCTGGAAAAGATTCAATATTGACGAATTGCCGTTCACAATGGTGCTGCGGGACGGTTCCGGAATTACAGAACACCTTGATAGCGCAAACTATAACAAATTCAACATTGGCGGAAACTATCTTTTTGAAAAGGAAAATGAAAACTCAATAAAATGGAAAAAACAGGGCGACACAGAGTGGAAGCACATTGATGTTACCGGCTGGGACACCAACAACCTCGGGTTCGAAATACAATACAATACCAATGCATACCACGAGAGCAGCGATAATTCAAGTTATGGCGATTGGTTTGTCACATTCACTCTAATTGACGGGGAAAAAGCAGGAAGCGAAGGAAGTCACTCCAATGAATTCATTGGCATCAAATCAAATGGGGCGGTTTACAGTAATCCCGGATTCAAAATAAGAATAGATATCAGCATTGACATTGAGGAAATAGCTGCGCAATACCCTGATTCTGCCCGCGGCACGGTATTTGTTGATGCTGTTTTCGAGAACAAGTCCAACAGGGAAATAGATGCAACTGGGAATTACGTTCTTACTGATGGGAATGGCTCGAATTCTGTTGGCGAACTCGAGGTGCAGGCTCCGCCGAGAGGGATTGTAAAAAAGAGAATAGCTTTGAAGGGCTTGAAGGAGCCAACGAATAATTATGATTTGCTGCTGCAGGCTAATTATGAGAATGAGTCCAAGGCGACAAGCGCCTCATTCTCGGGCAACAATGCGCCACAGATAAGTGCGCCTTCATACATCAAGGCAAATGCTTTTCGTACGGTGGAGCTTGATTACAGCGTAACAGATGCTGACAACGACCCGCTGGATGTCAACATTACTCCTCCGTTCTCGCTTTCTAACCACACGTGGGAGACAACTGAAAGCGATGTCGGCACAAAAGAAGTAACAATAACCGCTAGTGATGGATTTGAAACAACGACAAAAAAAGTCGTTATTGAAGTGGCTCCGCCGCAAATCGAATGCTCGGCAGATCTTGATTGTGGCAGTGTGATAACGAGGGTGCCGAGGGTTTGTGAGGCGGGTAAATTGTTTGCAATGGAAACAAAGTCAATATGCCTTAACGCCGGGACGTTCAGGGCACAGTGCTCAAGCATTGATGTGAATAGGGTTTATGGTTATTGTGGTTTTAAAGGAGAATTTTCTGATGGGAATGCAAGCAAGAAGTTGAAGTTTGCTGGTGCGGAAGAGAAAACGCTTTACTTAGAGGTTCCACGCAAGGCTACAATAACAAAAGCGGTGCTGCAGGTGAGCGGAAAACAAAGTTACTCCCAGTGCTTTGACGTGGCGCAGGGTGGTGCTTTGCAGGGCTTTGATGCACAGAATTCTACCGTTAAAAAGTATTTGTTTGAGAACGGGAAAAAGTTCTTTGGCCTGCCGCTTGGCGGGAAAGTGCTAGTGGCTTCAAGTGAAGTTACCTCTGGTCAAATGGAAGGATTTCCAGGCATGAGCTTTTCTCTCAACGCAAAAGGGGTTGCTTCTGGCCTTGACATTTACGCTTATTGCGGGGACAGAGGGATAGGATGGCGCTACCTCCAGTATCTTGCCCCTTGCCAGGGTGGTGTTGGAGGAACTTGGACTGGTGAGTTTGTTTCGTCCTGTGATGTGAGCGGGAAGTGGCTTTCTTCAGATTTCATGGGGCCTGAAAACACCAAGGATATAAGCGACTTTTGCGTATGGCCGGGCGTTGTTTCTATTAACTCCAATACGAATTTGAGCGCTGTTCACAATTATGGCTATGGTTATTTTTCCGGCCTTGACCCGCGCCCTGCTTTCAGGGCTTATGTCCAGCAGTTCCAGAGCGGTAAGGAACTTTTGCTTGGGGGCGTTGGTGCTGAGGTTAAGCGCGTTTCATTTTCAGCGAGTGAGGATTTGCGCGGACAGGGCATTGAATACTTTGACACTGTTGACGGCTCGAACTGGGCGCCGATTTCAAATAATTCTTCACAGGAATTCGGGGTAAATGACATCGGTGAAAAATTCAACTGGAAAGCTGTGCTGAGAACAAGTGACCCTTCGCAAACTCCGAGGATAATTGACACCAACATTTGCATAGAAACATTCGGGGCGCCGTCATCAACCTTAATGATAGGCGAGAATAAGTGGGAACTTCCAGGAGATTCTGGATTCAGCAATGAAATTGACATTGCAGGGGCATTGAACCAGTACATTCACGGTTCGCCTCCGCAGGATGGCAATATCCTTATTCCATTGGAATTCTCTTCAGGTTCGACAGGCATAATTGCGTTAGAAGGAATCTATTACGAGTTTGACGTGAACTCTAATACCGCGCCGATAATCGAAAAAATCGCGGGCCAGAGAGCGGACGCCGGGAAAGAATTTGTTTTGCAGGTCAGGGCAACGGACATGGAAAACGACAAGCTGGCATATTCGGATGATTCTAACCTTTTTGACATAAACTCTGATACTGGCTTGATTTCCTTTGTCCCGAATAGGGCAGTTGCTGGAAATCATGCAATAAAAATATCTGTAAGTGACGGGAACCTAAGTGATTCAAGTACCCTAAAGCTTGAGGTAATTGTGCCCAATGAGGCGCCGTTGCTGGATGTTTCGATGGATAGGAATGAGTTCACGCTTCTTGATGAGGTTGTGATAAAAGTGAATGCAATTGACCTGGATAATGACAGGGTTTATTTTTCATCTGATAACCGCAAGTTCAAGTTTGATGGCAACAGCGCGTTCCATTGGCATGTATTTGACGCGAATTCGTTTGGGGATTATAATGTGACAATAACTGCAACTGACGGTGTCAATAGTGTGCAAAAAAGTGTCTCTTTCAGGGTTAAGGTTCCTGAAGCGAAGCCACCTTGCACGGATTCTGATGGTGGCTTGGACTTTTACACCAAGGGTATTGCTGATGACCGGGTCAAAGGCATTGGCAGCTGGTATGTGGATGTTTGCCTTTTGAAGGTTGAGACCGCGCCAAGGAACTGGGCTTACACTAGGGTGGACGAATGCTCTGGCCCATTGTGCAATTTGCAGGAAGGGTACTGTAATGGCGGAAAAACCTCAAACATTGCATTCTACTGCGAACTCGGATGCAGCAAGGGGGCATGTAACGTCTCGTCAAAGGTCCAGCCAACCGTAGGGATAAACACAACCGAGTCTCAGAAAATAACGCCCTCTCCCAGCCCAAGCGCATCGCCAAGCCCATCCCCGAGCCCAAATGTAAACCCCGGTTCTGGCCAGGTGAGTGCATCGCCGACTCCCTTTTTGGCAGCGAGCAGTCTCTCTCCTGCCAGCACTTCGGCACCAAGCCTGGCACAGGATATGAGCATTGCATCGCCAAACCCTTCAGCCAGCCCAGCGCAGGCCTCCTGAAATAGCAGGCGAACCAATGCTGCTTGGAAAGGTTAAAAACATGGTTTGGGCTTTTTTGTGCTCGGTATTATGGGCTTTTTCAGTGCTGTGGCATCCGACTTTGAGGCTGTGAGAGTTAATGATCCTGCGTCCAAGGGAATTTTCGATGTGCTTGTGAACCATGCCCCTTTCCACGCGGTTTTTGCTTTCAGGGTTGCGCATTCAATCCATTCCCTCGGTGTTCCGATTTTGCCGCGCTTCATTTCAAATGTAGCAAAGGCATGGAGCGGCGCGGAAATCCATCCTGGGGCGAGCATTGGCAGGGCTTTTTTCATTGACCATGGCGCTGGCACCGTGATTGGTGAGACCGCGGAGATAGGGGACAATTGTGTGCTTTTCCATAACGTGACGCTTGGCGGCACTGGAAAGCATTCAGGGAAGAGGCACCCTACTCTCGGGAACAATGTCCTTGTCGGCACCGGGGCGACGCTCCTCGGTCCAATCACCATAGGTGACAACGTTAAAATCGGCGCTGAAACATTTGTGATAATGAAGGACATCCCTTCCAACTGCACTGTTGTCGGGGTTCCGGGAAAAATAGTGAAGCTGAACGGGAAGAAGGTGAGCATCAGGCTGAAGAATTCGAAAGTGCCCCTGCAATAACTTGCCAGCAGCCGCTTATTTTTTCATAGTAATCTAAAGTATATGGCTTTTTTTTGCGTGAGCGGTTCTCTTTCCTGTTCCCCTTCAGGGTTTCGCCAACCTTTTACTTTCTCTTCTCAAGAGAAAGGAAAAGGCTGTTTTTCAGGCGCATTTGCCTTGCCGGAATCCTTTCCCTTGAAAGCTCGGCGTCATCAATTAGCATTAGCAGTTTTCCCTCCGCGCGGCCAATGCAGAAAATGTCCCCCGCTTTTGAGACAATTCCTTTTGCCTCAAGCTCCGAAAGGGCTGCTTTTGCTTCCCCAAAATCAAGGCCGCTTTCAAGCGCAATGGTTTGCACGCTTGCAGCCCTGCTTTTCCTTACCGCGTTCAGTGCCTTTGCCTCAGCGAGTGAAAGTTTTTCCTGCATGCAGAGCCTGAAGAGCGCTGCTTCAAACAAGTCCATTGTCCCGCCTTTTCTAGATTTACCATTTTCTTTTTCCAGCACATTTCAGCGTAAGCTGTTCTTTTTCTTTTTCGCCAGCGTTTTTCTTTTTATTTTCAAGAAAAAGAAAAAGGCTGGTTGGAAACCCCATGGCCATGGGTGCGGGCAGAGCCATCTTTGACCCTGCTTATTTACACGCGTCTCCGCGCTTAATATTCCTGTGGTTGAATCGTTGTAAACCAAATGGTTGATTTGGTTTTTGCGGGCCGTAAAGGGGCTATAATTTGGCGGGCATTTGCACATTGGAGGATATTTACTGTGATGTGTGGCTTTCGCTTATTATCACGCGTGCGTCCACCGCGAGTATTTGCTTTTCATTCCCTATGAGGGGGTTGAGGTCGAGCTCCTCTATCTCTTTTTCTTTCATCATCATTTTGCTCGCCTTCATTATCATGCTTTCGAGCAGCAGTATGTTCACACCTTCCTTTCCCCTGTAACCTTTTATCAGTTTGTATGCCTTTAGGCTTTCAATCATTTCGCGTGCGTTCTGCCTAGTGATTGGGCATATGCCTATCGCATAGTCCTTGAACACTTCGACGAATATGCCTCCGAGGCCCACAAGGATTGTGGGGCCGAACTGGACATCGCGCTTTCCCCCGAGTATTATCTCCGTTCCCTTCACCATCTGCTGTATCACTACGCCTTCAAAGCCTTCGAGCTTTGACATTCCTTTCATTGCCTCTTTCGCGGATTCAATGCTTTTCAGGCCTATTTCCACCCCGCCGGCTTCTGTCTTATGCACTATCTTTTCGGAAATAATTTTCATCGCGATTGGGAACCCTATTTTCTCGCAGGCTTCTTCCAGTTCCTTCTCGCTGCGGCACGCTGCCTGTTTTGTGAACGGTATTCCGTATTTTTCCGCGATGGCTATTGACTCTGTGAGGTCCAAGCTTTTCATAGCAGGATTTTGGAACAAATGATTAAAATAGTAGTGCTTGCTGCATTGCGTTCAGGCCTGCATGGCGGAGCCATTACCGTTTTTCTATTTCGAGTATTATGTGGCTTATTAGGTCCTGGGTGATGTAAATTGTCGAGCGGGTTTTCATTTTGTATATCAGCGCTATTGCATCTTTTTTGCTGAAAATCTTCTGCCTGTAGGCCTTGAGGATTATTCCTATTGTGCCGTGCGGCTCTAATCCGAATTCCTTTGCTGCTGTCCTCGCGTCAAGGTCGTCGGTGAGGAAAATGCTTATTTTCTCGGATTTTGCGAGCGCTATGCACTGGCTTTCCGCGATTCCGATGCCAAACTCGTTCTGCAGTATCTGCGCAATGTTGCGGTCAAAGTTCCTCGATATTTTCACCGAGCCAGGAATTTTTGTTTCGAGACTTACCGCGGGAGGGGCCAGTAGCCTGAAAGCCGAAAGGGCTTTTTCAGCGCCTATTTCCCTGAGGTGTATTATGGGGCCGGTGTCTGTCACTGCCTTTATTTTAGGCCCCATTCAACGTCCTCCTTGATTGCTGTGATGAGCCTTTCGGACTTCATTTTCTTCACGAGGTCACGCACCGCGTCCCTTACGACCTCGCTGCGGTTCGCGTACCAGCCTTCCTCCACCAGCGAGTCCATTTCCTGCACCAGCTTCGGGGTCATCTTCGACGGCACCATTTCCATGCTATCACCAAAGGTATTACTTGGGTAATACTATTAAAATATTTCGTTTTTCCCTCCAATAAGGAGTCCCCTGTTTTTTATGCCTTTTTTCCGCTTTTATCCCACATTTATTAAACATGTTGCCATCCAATTTCTTGGTTCCCATGGTAAAGATAACTTTCAAGGGTGCCTCGCAGGAAGTCGGCAGGAGCGCTTTCCTCCTTGATGACGGTGACAAGGTCCTGCTAGATTACGGGGTAAAGTTGACTCCCGGCGACACTGAGTACCCGCTTCCGGTCAAGACCAATTTGAATGCGGCGATAATTTCGCATGCTCACCTCGACCATAGCGGGAATCTGCCGCATCTTTTCCAGGAAACCAGTTGCCTTGTTTACATGACCCCTCCTACCTTGGGCATTGCGAGGATTCTCTGGTTCGACACTCTCAAGATTGCTGGCCTTGAGGGCATGGACGCGAAGTTCGCGAAGGATGAGATTGCCAAGACCGAGAAGTTCACTTTCCCGCTCCCTTATGAAAAAACAATGGACATCACTGAAAACACTTCCATGGTTTTCCATGACGCGGGCCACATTGTTGGCTCTGCCCTGACCGAGCTCAGGTTCAGGCGCAGCAGCGTTGTTTACACCGGCGATTTCAGGTACACCGAGACGCGGCTCCACAACGCCGCGAATTTCGAGGGCATAAATGATTGCGATTGCCTCATTACCGAGAGCACTTACGGTGACAGGGAGCATTCGGACAGGAAGGAAACCGAGAAGCTCTTTGTGGAATCCGTGCAGGAAACGATTGACAGGGGCGGGCATGCCTTGCTCCCTTCCTTTGCGGTCGGCAGGAGCCAGGAACTCATAGATATCCTGAATGAGTATGACATTTCCGCCCCGATTTATTATGATGGCATGGGCCAGTCTGTCGCGAAAATTTACCTTGAGAACCCTTCTTACCTCAAGAACCCTAAGTTCCTGAAGAAGGCGCTTTCAAAGGTGAATTTCATCAGGAACCCCAAGCAGAGGAAGCACGCATTGAAGGAGCCTTCGGTTATAGTGTGCACGAGCGGGATGATGCAGGGCGGCTCGGTTTATGCCTATCTCCCGCAGATTTACCATGACAAGGCCTCGAAGATAATCCTTTCAGGTTATCAGGTCGCGGAAACCCCTGGCAGGGGTCTGCTTGAAACCGGGAAGCTGACCATTGAAGGATTTATGGTGGATGTCACTGCGGGCATTGAGCATTTCGATTTCAGCGCACACGCCGGCAGGGAGGAGCTTTTCAGGGCAATCGGCAAGCTCAACCCAGAAAAGGTGGTGTGCGTGCACGGCGATGCGGAAACAACGCGGAAGTTCGCCGAAGGAGTAAGGGCGGAAGGGTATGAAGCGATAATACCTGAATTGGGAAAGACGGTCGAGGTGTGATTTGAGGCCTGATGGCAATTCGGGGTATTGATGTATATTTTGGTTTTGTTTGCATTGTGAAATTGCATTTTATTTTTCAGGGGCTTAATGGTCGAATGTCGTGGTTTCAGTAAGGGGGTTTTTCTATGGGCAAGTTTTTTTCGGCTGTGAGGGAGTCAATAGGCCTTTTTTCCGACAACCCAAAGCTCGTTCTGCCAAAGCTCATCGTGGCTTTTCTGTACAGTTTTGTTTTCGTGCTCTCGGCAGGATTTTTCCTTGACGTTTTCCAGGACCCGGAAGGGACTTCCCTGCTCACTGGCATTTTCCTCCTTGCTGTTGAGTCATTGTTCATGCTAGTCGACCTTTTCGTGAACATAATGTTTCCGTTCATGGTGAAGCAGCACCGCAGCGGCTCCGGAATAAGTCTCAGGGGCGCTTTCAATGAAGCATTAAAAGGCTTTTTGCCCGCGGCAATTCCCGTGATTTCGATTTTCGTTGCCCTCGCAGTTGCAGCGGTGTGCTGGACCTCTGTCTTCATGGTGCTCCTTTATGACGGTTCGCCCCTGCTCGGGGGAATGAATGCGTTGCTGCTGTTTGGCCCTGTAGCGCTCATGATTGTTGCTGCTGTCTTTGCTTTTTACCTCGTAATCCCGGTTTCAACAATTGAGCGCAAAGGTTTTTTCGGCTCGCTCTCGCGCTCCCTTTCGATTTCGCTTTCAAACTGGAAGGACGTTTCAAAGGCAACGGTTTTCAGCTTCGCGGTTTCAGGGGTTTCAATGCTACTCGCTTTGGCGATAAACCTTGTTTCGCCTGAGGATGGCTTGGTTTTTTGGGCGGCATTCATAATCGTCAGGTTCCTCACCGCTTACATTTTCACTTACATATATGTCCTGAACCCTGTTTTCTATTTCAGCTACGCTGCGGCGCTTTATCCTGTGAATGAAACAGTCGCAGCGAATGCAAACGGCGCAGCAAACGCGACCGGTGCTGCCTCTACAAGCCACGGCAAAAAGCCAAAAAAGGCGTCCTGAGGTGCTTTTGTGCAGCGTTTTTGTGTAAAGTGCGGGGCATCCACGAATGAGCTGGTGAACAGCCTCTGTGCAGCTTGCTATTTGGAGAAGAATCCTGTCCTCGAGCTTCCTGCGAAGATACGCGTGGAATATGATTTCAGGAGCGAACGCGTAAAAGTTGGGAGGGACTGGGTCCCGAAATCATTCGAGGCTCTCACGGGCATTGTGAAGGAAAAGGTTGTCAAGCTCGGCCAGCAGAAGCGCATTCCAATAAGCGATGTGAGGGCTTTTCTTGAGCCTGCCGGGGACAATTTTTCGGTGCTGGTGAAGTTCAGGGCGGAAGTTGAAGGCATTTCCCTCGAAGTCGGTCATCGCGTATTGCTTAATTTGGAGAAAACCATTTCCGATGCGAGCAGCAGGCTTGCTTCGAATTACTATGAGGCGACAATACAGGTGAGGTTTCTTGAGAATCCTTCTCCTGCTGAACTCAATGGCAAGGTTAAGGAAATCAGCGCCCTTCTTGATGCGGAGCGCCAGAGGAACGAGCTTTCAGCCATAGTGAATGTTAGGAAAACCCATAAGGGGGTTGACCTTGTGATAGGCTCTTTCAAGGCCGCGGACAAGGTTTCCCAGAGGATTGCGAGGCGCTACAGGTTGCGGGTGATATACTCCAACTCGCTTTACGGCGTCAATGACTCCGGCAAGAACAAGTACAGGCACACGTACTGCCTTAAATTCGACAACACAAAGTAATGGTGGCCATTATTTTGCCTTCCGATAATTGATGTTATCCTCACGCCTCATGCTGCTTGAGCGCCTTTTTTATTTCCTCGATTGGCTTGTTGGTAACGAGCAGCGGTATTTTCTCGGATTCGGCTATTTTCTGCGCGATGGGGTCAACCTTGTCGATGCCGTGGAGCACCACTATTGAAGGCTTCATTTCAGTTGAGAACCTGCCGACCTTTACCGCAATCATCGGACTCCTTCCTGAGCCGACCTGCATGAAAATGAGCGCCCTTTCAGGCGTCTTGCCATACATCTTGATGTAATCGTGCACCTGCACGTCGATTATGACCTTGATTGAATCTATTATCGTGTAGCCATACACATTTGTTTCCTTGAGCTTGCCCGGGTTTGCAACGCACTCCGCGCCAATCTGCTCCGCAAAGTCCTTGCCGTTTATTGCCTTCGAGAATTCCGCGATGTCGAACACTTCTGTTTTCGGTGCGAAGTTCTGCTCCAGCTGCTTCTTGACCTTTCCCCCGCGCTTCTTGTCGATTTCAATCAGGCTCTCCACGAGCCTCGCCACGACCCCGATGCCCGGACTCTTGCGCCTTCCCCCTTCATAATCCGAAATCGTCGAGGAAGATATTTTGAGTGCTTCCGCAAGCTCGGTCTGGTTGACGCCGAATATTTCACGCCACTTTTTCATGCTCGAACCAGGGTCCTTTGAGAGGGCGATTTCCCCCGCGATGAGCGTTGCAAGTTGGTCCATACTCAAGCCATATGCCTTAACCACAATAAAAACGTTTCGTCAATCGCCAAATGGGCGTTTCGGCATTGCTGAAGTAATGTTTTTTAAAGACCTTTGATATTCTTTATGGCATGATAAATGTGGACAAATTCTCTGTTGCAATGCTCTTCATTGGCGCCGGCCTCGGCGGCCTTGTAGTAAAGATTCTGCCGCTGCCTTCCATTGTCAGCGGAGAGGCGCTCTCGGTCGTGTTCATACTGATTGGCGTTGTATTCCTCATCTGGAGATGAGGCAAAAAGAAAAACAGGTATTCATGTCTTCTTCTAAAAAAATAGTTTCGGCGCCCCTTCAGGAGCGCCGGTTTTTGATTCAAAAATAATTTTTTGCTTACACATACTTTATCCCGAGTTCTCCCCTCGGTGTCCTGTACTTGTCTTCCTTCGGCTGTGCCTTGCCCGTGATGTAGGGCGACTTCACGCCTGTGAATATTGCTATTATTTCAATCTTGTTGCCGAATGTCGGGTCTACCCTCGCGCCCCATATTACCTGTGCCTTCGGGTCAATCCTCTCGGTCAGCATTTCCCCGACCTGGTTGGCTTCGCCCAGGGTGAGTTCCGGCCCGCCTGTGATGTGTATAAGGCATCCTGAAGCTCCGCCGATGTCGACATCGAGCAGTGCATTGTTGAGCGTGTCCTCAACCGCTTCATTCACCTTGTTCACAGATGAGCTTTCGCCTACGGCGATGAGCGACAGGCCCTTGCCGGTCATTACGCTCCTTATGTCCGCGAAGTCTAGGTTGATTAGAGATGGTTGTGTTATTGTCTCGGTTATTCCCCTAACGGTCCTCGCTATCACTTCGTCCGCTACCCTGAATGCATCCTGTATCGGAAGGTTCGGAACGAGTTCAGTGAGCCTGTTGTTGTCGATTACAACGACAGTGTCAGAAACCTCTGAGAGCTTCTGTATTCCAGCTTCTGCATTTATCATCCTTGCCCTTTCAAGCGAGAAAGGGTAGGTCACGATTGCGACGACGATTGCGCCGTTTTCCTTTGCAATGCCCGCAACCACAGGGGCCGAGCCGGTTCCTGTGCCTCCGCCCATTCCTGCGGAAACAAACAGCATGTCTACCCCGTCAAGGAGCTGCGTTAGCTCGTTCTTTGAAACTTCCGCTGCCTTTGCGCCTATTTCAGGGTAGCCCCCCGCGCCAAGTCCGCGCGTGACGGATTTTCCAATCAGAACCTTTGTGATGTCATCAGGCAGCATTGCGAGGTGCTGCTTGTCCGTGTTTATCGCCACCAATGTGGCGCCTGCAATGTTCATCTTGCTTAGCCTGTTAACCGCGTTGCATCCCGCGCCGCCGCACCCTATTACCATTATTTTAGGCGCGGAGAATTCTTCCAAGTTTTCCCTTTCGGCTTTCTGGGCCGCACTGCTGCTTACGGCCGTGCTTACAATTGACTTCAAGTTTTCACCCCTCCAAAATTTTTTCAAGGACCAATTTTTCCATCAGAAACGGAAAAAAATGTGGCTTGTATATTAGATGACTTTTTACTTAATAAACCTTAATCATTGCCCGGCCAAAGCCTTTTTTTATGTAGTTTTTTGGGTTTGGGCATGGCTTTTACGGCATAAACAGAGTTAATAGACAAAAAATGTTTCATGTGTTGTGCAAAATCAACCTAGCTTTCTTCTCATGATTTCAGTGAAGCGCCGCATCACCCTGTTGGCAATTTTTTCGGCATTATGCGAGTGTTTGGTTGCCCTTGTGACCCTCACCCTGAACATCCTGCCAAGTTGGAGCGCTTGGTTGTCCTCTGCGATTATTAAAGCTGGCTTTTGTTTCCTGTATCTTTCAAAAACAGCTGTCATCCTGTGCGCTTCAACATTTGCCATTGCTGCATCCTCTAACTTAACCCATTCTTGATGCCCCACCGCCACGCCTTTTGTTGGGTCTTGAGCCTGAACCAACCTCTCAGCCAAACTCCTCGGAATCGGCAATGCAAATTTCCCCTGCCCTCTTTTCATCATTGGCCCGGTAAATAATGGCCGCACGTCTTTTCCTTCAAGAATGGCTATCAGTCCCAGTTTGTAAATCATCGGGTCGCCATAGAAACTTTTGGCAATTACATTCGCTTCTGGCTTGGACGCAAGAATTTTTAATTGCGCAACGTCTCGGTCCATTAGCGGAAGGACTATTGGGCCGTTTGCCGCCCTCACCTGCTGAAGGAAAAATTGGCCTGTTTGTGGAGAAATATTGTTGCCGTTCCAAGACACTATTTTCATTGCATTCGCCTGATTACTGTCCAATTAAGTCATTGATAAAAGTTTCTGAAAGGGATTATAACTGAAAATACGCTTAAACTGTTGAAAGCGAGCCGGGTGAGATTTGAACTCACGACCCCTTCATTAGGAGTGAAGTGCTCTATCCAGCCTGAGCTACCGGCCCTTTTTCTAAACTAATCTCCCACGGCTAACTTTAAAAACAGCATTTTCCGGCTTTGCCCATCCAAAAGGTGCATGCCGCGTTGCATTCAAATCAGCAAGGCAATCGCCGCGCCTGTCGCGAGCGGTATCGTGTAATTGTCGTTTGCGGGTACAAGCTCCGCGAGCATGCCTACAATGCCTGCTGCGATTGCGATGTGCAGCGGCAGGAAGAAAGCGAGTGCAGCCACTGAAACGCAGATTCCCGCGAGGGTGCCTTCAAGGCTCTTGTTCCTCAGTATTTTTGTTTTCCCGAAGCGCTGGCCGAAAAGCGTTGAAGCAGAATCCCCGAATGAGAGCACTGCTATTGCGCCCATTATCACTCGGCTGTCGAGAGGGTAGAAAAGTATTGATGCTATCAGGACGCCGAATGTGAATTTTATCGCCGCATCCCCGAGTATCCTTGATTCGCCTTCTCGCTCGAACCTCGTTACAATTGCCTCAAGCGCCCTTATTTTGAATTTGTGGTGAACCAATGCAACTATGGTGCCGATAATGAATATTGCAAATATTGTCACGACAGCGATGTCCTTCGGGAAGTGCACAAGCATTGCGAGGTATGCGAGGCCGAATGCGGCGTGCATCAATTGCCTTTCAAGCTCTATGTTCACTTAACCATTCCCCTGCGAATCCACATTTCCGACTTATGTAGTAAATCCTTGTTTTTGAAATTATTAATGATTACGGAAAGCCCTTTTTTATTACTTTTCTTCAGCCTATTTGCAGCCTTTTCTAGAAGCGGAACCGCCCTCGTCACGTTATCGACTATTGTTATGCCTGCTTTTCTGGAGGTCCTGCTCATGGGGTTCAGGTCTATCGCGATTATAAATTTCCCCATCCTTTCCAGCGTCTCGGTTCTGTCACCGTCCTCGAGCATCACAAGCACAGCATCCGCTTCCCATGTGCCATCCGAGTCCATTAATTTCCTTTTCGAGCCGCCGAGGCCTGGGGCTTTTTTGAATTTTTTCGGGTCTGCCCCCAAAGCATTTATGCCGAATTTCCTGAATTCCTTCTGTATGAGCCTTGCCCTTTTTTCCGTGCGGTAGAACAAATTGACTTCCACTTGCGCTCCAAGTTCTTTCGCGAGTTCAGCAATCCCGCTGGCGCACAGCGCTGTGGTGTTGCCGTTAACTGTAATCACCGGTTTCCTGGCCAGCAGGAGCTTTGCCGCGGCAGCCTCGATTTGTTTCTTTGCCTCCGGCGTTGTCCTCTCCCCGAGCAAATAATCAAATGCTTCGCCCCTTCCATGGGCAATCATCCCGGTTGGCGTCACAATTCCCTTCTCGATGCCGAGCTGCAGCCTGTGCCTTTCCTCGAGTGATTTTGCCCGCGGATGGCTTTTAGGTATTTTCACGGTAACCCCGCCCCTTTTGCTGCAATCTTTGCAATCATTGCCCTTTTGCATATTTTCTTTAGCGCCATTTTCATTTTTTCAGGTTTTGATGTCGGAAGGAAAATCGTTTCCCCAAGCATTGACATGCTTGCGCCTGGAATTTTTTCCATTGCCCGCAATATTTCAGGTGTGCCGAGGCCGCTTTGCAGGGTGAATTCCCTGCTCAATTCCGTGAATTTGCCCATTGTTTTTTCCTTTTCAATTTCACGCATGCATTCCAATCCGACTTTGTTTATTTTCAGCTTCCATTTCCTGCTCCTGATTATTTTTTTCGTGCTGATTGGCCTGAAGAAACCCAACACTATGTATTTTTCCCTGCACTTTATGCGCTCTATGCCCTTTGACGGGTATGGTTTCCTTCCCATGATGAGCCCCGCGAACTGCTCCGCTACGACATCCCCCAACCCAGTGCCGCATTTGATTTCCGCCTTCTTTGCGATTTCCAGCACTTGTGCCTTTGTCAGGCCGGCGCTGAACGAATTATTCAGCGCGATTGTGAGGCTGAGTGCCCCTGCACCTGAAATGCCGAGGCCGTAGCCGATGGGGAATTTTGTCCTGTGCCTTACCGTGACTTTTTCTTCTTTGCCTGTTTTTTTGCGGAACAGCTCCAGCACCTTTTCCGACACAATCAACCGGCCTTTTTTTTCCTTTTTGCCGTTCATGAAAAAGGCGTCAGGCAAATTTCTCGGCCTTCCGTTCCCGGTAATTTCCACTGTGGTTTTCATCCCGCCTTCGATGTTCAGCCCAGCGCCGGTCGAGCCGTTAGGGTAAATCACGAAAAAGCCGGTGATGTGCCCCGGGCTTTGCGCTGATGCTTTGTCTGGCATGACCAAACTTATGGTCGAAGTGGTTAAAAGTAATTTTGGTTTGTTTGCAGGAAAACGAGCCTATCTCTTTTTGCACACGACCATCGCGTGCTCTTTCTCGAACGGCTCCAGTGGAATCACCTGCAGGATTTCAAATTCGTTTCTCAGCCTTGAAACCTCGTCTTCAACTATTTTTTCCGCCCTCTCGCTGTGGCTTATCGACCTCACTTTCACGGAGAGGTAGCCGTAGCCCTCGCGCTTCAAATATGCCCTCGCGTTGCGCAGGAATATTTCCGCCTGGTTGCGCTGGCTCACGTCCTGGAACAGCACATCTATCGAGAAATTCGAGATGTGCTCCTTGTATGTCATTGGCTGGTTTGCATCCGCGAGTATTGGCACGAGGTTGGGCCTTTTTTCGCAGAGGTAAATGAATTTTCTCATGGAGCGAGCGCTGATGTCCACCCCGAAAATCATTCCTTCCGGCCCCACAATGTCCGAGAGGTGGGAAATCGTAGTTCCTTCAGCTGCGCCGAGGTAAAGGGCCTTCGAGCCTTGGCCGATGTGCATTTCCTTAATCCCTTTCTTTATCGCCGCCCCGACTTTCGAGCGGAACGGGTTCCAAATCCTGTATTCCTTCCCGTCCATCTTGACGAGCTCTTCCCCATATACATTCGAGCCGGGTGTAAGGTTTATTGTGGCGATGTTCTGTCCGACCTCGTACACGCCTTCGAAAACCTGCTTTGCGATGTTCATGCGAATCAGGCCGTAGTATAGCTTTATGTTAATTAAAATTAATTGGCAACCGTTTCAGAACCTTTTCCTCGAAATGTCAGCGCTTTTTCCCCTGTTTTTTTCGCCGAATTTGCTTCCCTTGAACTTGCTTCCGAAGGATTTTCCCTCCGGCCTGCTGAACTGCTTCCCGCCAGGCCTCCCGAATGGCTTCCTGCTCCCGCCGCCGAAGGGTTTGCCCTCGCTGCCGCGTCCGAACCGCCTGCCGCCGCTCCTGTTTCCGAAGCTTCTGCCCTCGCCGCTCCCGAAGTCGAATGCCTTGCGCTCGGTGCCGGCGTGGTCCCTCCACTTCCTGTTCCTGTTGCCGAAAGGCCTGTCTTTCTGCTCCGTTGCTTCGTTTCCGCTGGTAGGTTTGCCTGGTTTCCAGTTCCTGCTCTCAGTTCCAAACTTCGGCTTCCACTCTTTCCTCTCTCCGCCGAATTTTGGCTTAAATTCTCTTTGTCCCTGGCCAAACTTTGGCCTTTTTCCGCCGAACCTCGGCCTGTCCGAAGCTCCCCCGAATCCGCCTTCGCGGCTTTTCCATGCGGGTTTCCTATCTCCATAGTAAGGCCTTTCAAAGCTTGGCTTGCCTTGGTATTCCCTTCTTCCGCTGAATCCCTTTCTCTCAGGGAATTCTTTCCTTCCGCCGTATTCACTTTTTCCCTGGAACCCTTTTCTCTCATGGACGTCCCTTTCCCTGTTTTCCTTTTT
>CABMIU010000045.1 GCA_902386385.1 uncultured archaeon | reverse complement strand
TTCCTTTACCGAAGCCCTGAAATCCCCGAGCACGAAATCCCCGAGGCACTTTATTATGTCCTCCTCGATGCCCCCGGCGGTCGTGACAACAACATGCACTTTTCTGTTCTGCACGAGGTACCTGAAAATTTCCCTCAGGCCGGAAGAAACCATGTTCGAGGTGTAGCCAAGGAAAATCGTGGCTTTCGAGGCAATCATCCGGTCCACAACTTCAATTGCCTTTGCGAGGTGCGTTGCCTGATACCCCGTTGATGCGAAAGCGCCGACTATCTTGCCATAATCCGGCCCAGCCCCGAAATCGTAGCCCCTTACCCCGATGCCTCTTGCCTCGGAGCTCTTGCGCAGGATGTTCTTCCTCGCAATCGACTCAATGTTTTTCTTCCCCAAAATCCCACCGCGAAAAAACCCAAACCGAAAAACCCAAGCCAAAAAAAGCCAGAACCGGCCAATGGCCAAGGCACCCCATTACGGCATGGTTTTTTTGATTCTGCGAGAATTGCATTAAAGGACTCAGGAAACTGCAAGCACCCTTAACGCCACAAGAATCAGCGCGAAAACAACGGACACACCCACGACAAATTCAGGCGTGATTTTTGGGCCGCCGCTGTCCGTGTCAAAGAACCTTATTATGCCGATGGAAGAACTCGGCCCGGAAACACCGGAACCGCTTTGCGTGAACTTCATTGAAGCACCTAATCCTTTTCTGCAGGAAAAGGTTTATATACCATTGAATTGCGGAAAACCCCGGATAAAGAAGTTGCATCGTGGGCCATGGCATTTATTATTGGCACCGACATATTATTTGCACTATGCCACGCAGAATTTTCAATTTTGCAGCAAAGCGGATTGCAGAGTGGAAGGCAAGGCGGAAAAAGCCCGGGACAATTGCAGCACAGCAAATAAGGACACAGCCAATAAGCATTGAATCGCTCCTTGACAGCCAGATTTACTTCCATTCCGAACTGAAAACCAGGTCGCCCAGTCCGCCGGGCCACCGGACAAGTTTCGTGTATAAAGCCAGGTTCAGGCTGCATGAAAAGTTCCTGTCAAAATACCGCGGCGGGATAAAAGTTTTCGCTGACATAGGCTGCGCGCTTGCACAAGGGGCCCCGTCAACAACCGAGGCAGGAAAAGCCCTGGGGCCGGATGCAAAAATATACGCTGTGGACGTTTTCCCGCTGCCATCGAACATGGAGCCAAAGGGATTTATCCCGGTAGTGCACTCAATTTCTGAAAGCAGGCTCCCTTTCAATTTCCAATGTGATGCAATAAGGCTTGCGAATGTGGCACGCCATATGACCAGGCACCAAAACATGAATGCGCTGCGGAACATACATGAAAGCCTCAGAGAAGGGGGCTTCCTTCTGGGCGCGACACACGACCATGAATTCATACTGCAAAAAAGCGGGGAAGGATTCCAGCTAGTGGTTGAGTGGTAGGCCATGATTGGTCGGCAAGGGCAATTTAAACCCAAAGAGCCGGCCAGGAAGCACCCGGTTTTTGCGGGAAAAGGTTTATATATAAAAACGACTTATTAATGCCAAGAGGAACTGACAATAAGTAATAAAAACCGAACAAGCACCAGGATTATAAGAAACAGGCAGAAGTAACAGATTAATAGTAACAGGTTAATTTTGCAAAAGGATTGAGAGAAGGTGAAAAACTGATGTATCCTGAAGCCCCTGAAGCAGCGCCTGCAGCAGATTATGAGGAACCTATAGGACGCAGAATAGGAATGCACCTCGAAGGCCTCATCCCGATAGCACTTATACTTATAATAGGGTTTTTTGTAGCGGTCAAATTCGGCGTGGTTGACAACAGGACGCCTGTAATAGGTGCGCTGGCCGATGTAATGGGGCCGTTCGGCGGACAGGAAAAGACAAGGATGCTCCTCCTAGGCTCGGCAAGCCAGGAAGTAATTGACATCCTCAATGACAGGAGGGACAAGATTGAATATGTGGTGCGCACGATTGACACCCTTGAAAGGAACCCTGTCGAGCAACTTGCGGATTATGACCTTGTAATGCTTGACCAGAGCGAGGAATCAAACAAGCAGGTTTCCAAGAAATTGGGAGAAGCATTGCAGCGATTTGTGAAGAACGGCGGAAAGCTTATCCTTGTCGGCGACTCTGCGATAAGGAGGCCAGACACCTTCGACGTAATCGGCTGGAGGAACACCTTCGGCGACATCATACCAGTGGACTGCGACAGGGTGCTGAACAACATACCGACATGCACGCAGCCAATGCTCGTGAACGGAAAACTTTACAGGGTGGACGAGAGGCACAGGATAATGCAGGGCATAGACATGTTCCCCGCTGACCCGTACATGAACGCCACATTCAGGGTGCTTGATGTAACTGTTAATGGCAGGGAACTCGCGTACATCCAGAGCGACGGAACGGACAAGAAGCAGTACCCCGCGATAGTGGAAAAGAACCTCGTAATAGGCAAGGTAATTTACTTCAACTACAACCCGGGCATAACAAGGGGAATATTCGAGAGCACGCTGGACTACCTGAAGTGAGGTCCAGCGAACCTAATTTTTTTTATTTATGAAAGAAGCCACTTTGGTTGAAGTGGAAGTCCGCCATGAATGCTGGTGCAACGAGCTAACTGAAAAATTCAAGGACACCACTCTTATAGGAATACCAACTCACGCGGAGCAACCTGACAGCATTGCCCACACTTTCATAGTGAAAACCCCGCAAGTCAAGGAAGTGCTCGATTTCATAAAGAAGCACCCTATGACCACGATAATAAAGGTCATAAAGTGGACAAAGGACTCGATGATTGTTTATGTGGAGCAGCCAAAGGCCTCGCTTTTCGTGAACGCAGCAACAAGGCACGGTGCAGTGCTCACGGAACCGACCCTCACAGTGGATGGCACCGACAAAGTGAGCCTTTTCTTCGGCAATGAAAAGAATGTAAAGAACATGTTCTCTGAACTCAGCGATGACTATGACATCAAGCTGAAATCAAAAAAAGTTATCCCAATAGACAAGCTTTCATTTGACACTTTCCACACAAGCGGCTTCTTCAAGCTCCAGACAGCAGCGCAGCTGCTTTCAGAAAGGCAAAAGGAAGTGTTTGCCCTTGCGTGCAGGAGGGGATATTTCAAAATACCGAAGGAAGTCACGATAGAAGAACTCGCGGAAGAGATTGGCCTTGACAGCAGGACAGTTGCCGACCACCTGCGAAAGGCGCAGAACAAGCTCTCGCCGATAATCTCAGATGTTCTCCGCCTTTTCTGAAATTCTATTTTGCGGCATCACATAAAGACCGGCAGACAACTTGCTATACCGGCCATTCAATTCATTTTCCACAACCTCGTAAAGGCTATTCATCTTTTCCACGGGGCAAAGCAGCAGGCAGTTCCAGTCCTCGGGATTCAAAGAATCCGCTGCAAGCTCGGAATAATATTTTGAAATTACACTTTCCTTAGCAGTGCCGGAACCTTTGGCAATTGCAGCTGCAAGCATTGTCTGCGGGAAAACCTTTACCGACTCAAGGAAAATCATGTGCACGCAGAAATCCTTCAGCCTTGAAACAGTGAACGAAAGGCTTTCCGCAGTGTCTGTCGGCAGCCCCACTATTACGGAGCAGCCAATCAATATTCCTTCCTGCCGCAGCAAGCGCAATGTTTCTTCCATTCTATGTATTGGGGAGGCATAGCCTGCAAAATTCAGGCCTTTGCCGACATAAACAAGGCTACCCCGGTTCATTGCCTCAATTCCCAAGTAAACATACCTGCATCCTGCCACTGCAATTTCATTTATCAGTTCGGCATCAAGGCAGTCCGCCCTTGTCTGGCAGCCCCAGCTGATTGAAATGCCCTTTTTGCACTCCAATTCAGCCAGCCGCCTGCAAAACTCGAAGGCCCTTTTTTTGTTTGAAGTGAAAGTGGCATCCTCGAAAAAAATGTTAAGCATCTTCGACCCTGATTTTTCGGATAGGTAAGTAAAATATTCGATAATCCTTTCGAGCGAAGATTCCTGCAATTGGATTGCCTGAGCACAGAAGGAACAACTATAATTGCATCCTCTCGCACTTTGAACCCTGAAAACCCTTTCATCGCCCCAAATATCTGGAAACCTGTCAAAACTCAAAAACTCAAAATTCGAAAAGCCTATTTTTGGCCCTGGCCACCTTTCCCTCTGCCCAAACACTATCCCTTTCTTGCACCGGTAAGTAATCCCCAAAATCAGCTCCAAAGAGCCTCTGCCAAATACAATAAAATCAAGGAGCTTGGGCAGGGATTCTTCCGCTTCGCCGACAAAAACAAAATCAAGTTGCGGGCAGTTCCTTATGGCGTATTCATGGGCGACAGTTGCGTGGACTCCGCCAAAAAGGACAATTGAAGCCCTGTCATTAACAACCCTCGCAAGTTCCATTGCAGCAAAATTGCTTGGAGACGTTGCAGTAAACCCCCATATAACTGCATAATTCTCTGCCTCGAGCCTGTGCTTTAGTTCCTCTATAACATGCAAGGGGTTTGATGCGTGTGAAAGTTCAAGAATCGTAAATTCAAAGCCAGCCCTCTTAAGGATAGTGCCAAGAAGCGAGAAAGCCAATGGTGTAAAGCCCCCACGGGGAGAGTAGTTATTATCCTCCTCAAAATCCGCGCTTCCTGAAATCTTTACAAATGGCAAAAGCGGCCCAGCGCCATCAAAAATCTCGATTCCCTGAATTTCAATTTCCTGTTCATTGCCTTTTGCCACCCACGGCTTAAGCGATTTTGGCGGGTGTACAAAAACCACCAAAGGCCTTTTGCCGCCTTGCAGCTGCAGCCTGAAATCACCAATTGCAGCTTCCGCGGTCCCGTGAAAAAGTTCTTTTGCCATAGGAACAATGCAGTGTCGAAAAGTAATATGCGTAGGCACAGCGTACACTGTGCCCATGATAAAGAACCACGAAAACCATTGTTATTGCATGAAAAGCGCAAAGCTGGAGTGCATAGGGTGCAAAAAGGAGGCGGAATATTCCCCGGACCTATTTAGCTGCACCTCTTGCGGAAACGGAGTTGAAACAAACCTGCTTGTCAAGGACAAAGAGAATGACTTTGTTGAAGAGGATTATTTTGAGGCAAGGAAAACACCCTGCTACAAAATACCTGAACTCAACAAGGCATTGGGCATGGAGAACCTTTTCATAAAGGATGAGACATTCAACACACACGGGACAATGAAGGACAGGCGCTCAAAAGCGCTCGTGAAAATAGCCCAAAAGCACAATTACAGGGAACTCTTCTGCGTAACAGCAGGCAACCTCGGGAAATCCCTCGCGGAGCACTGCTCGCAAAGCAACCTGAAGTGCATTGCAGTTGCACCAAGCACAATCCCGAAAAAGCTGGCTGCAAGCCTGCAAAAGAAAAGCGAACTCCTTCTTGATGAAAAATTCTATGAAAAAAACTGGGACAGCCGCAAAGTAAAGGAAAAATTCCAGAGCGCAATGGACTGCACCGGCAATAATCCCGCGTCACTGCTTGGTTACAAAAAAATAGCGCATGAGCTATTGCACATCAATCCAGAATACATTATTGTCCCGCTAGGAACAGGGGAACTTTTCTGCGGAATATGCCAGGGCGTAGAGGAAAACGGAATGAACGCAAAAGTAATTGGGGTTTCCCTGGCAGGCAAAAATCCGGTTGGGCAGTGCCTTAATGGAAAGGAAACCGGCGAATTGAAAACAGCCAAATTCGATAAAAATTCAGACAAAATATCAGGGAGCTTCACACCGCTAATGCCTATAATAATGCACTTCCTTTCCAAATCGAACAAATTCATTGAAATCACAAAAGAAGAACTGGATGAGGCGATTTACGAGCACCAGCCATACTTTGACTGCCACATCGAAAGCAGCTCCTTTTCAGTGTTTGCCGCGCTCAGCCACCTGAAAACCAAAAACAAAAAGGAAAAAATCGTGGCGGTGCTAACGGGCAGGAACCAAAGCAACAAAACAATTACCCACAAATGAAAGGATTGCCAATACCATTAAATACATCGAGGCCCTACTTTTTTCCATGTGGCGCCCAAGTGTTTTGCCTATCACAAAAAAGAAGCCGAAAGACCTTACTGCAATTTCTCCAAGGACCAAACAAAGGCTTTCACCAGCAGAGTTTGCCCAACTGGAAAGGTACAAGACAATGCTGAAGCCAGGCGTATTGGACCCGGAAAAGGCAAAGGCGACGCAGGCACTTGCCAGCATGATGGAAAAAGGCCAACTGGGGCCTGGAAGCGAACTGCTGCTGAAAAGGTCGAGAACTGGGAAGGCACTTGCAGCTATAACCGAAAGGAGCGACCCGGGCGCGGCATACCTTCCAAACATGGGCGCATGGGGCGTGCTCGCGCATGCGTTGGGCATAACTGCAATCGCAAAGGGCCACGCGGCAAGGAAAAGGAAAGTAGTGCTCGCTGCAATTGGCGCCCACATCAGGGCTCAGCCGGAAAACTTCAAGTATTTGGTGTTTTCAGTTGCAAGGTTCCTGCAACAGAACCATGAGTACAGGCACACTGCCATTTATGACCCGAATGCAGAAAAGGCAATCCACGAACTTTTCGGCAGGCAGGCCGAAAAAAGCAAGGAGTACAGCAAAAAATTCCCGCGCGCGGAAAGGCAGGCCCTGGAAGATTACGGGAAGCAATATTTAAGGAGCATTATAAGAAACAGCCTTTTTTCTAATTTTGAATTCCTGCAGCGCCAGCACGGAAACCCTGAAAAAATGGCTGCTTTGCGGTACGCGCTTGTCGGCGGTTTTGTCGACCCACTCACAGAAACAAGGGACAGGGACAGGATACTTTTCGTACAGGACATTTTCGCAAAGGACATTCCGGAACTAAACCGGGGGGCAGGCAAGGGCATGAGGCCAAGGGCGTTTCAGGCGCTGATAAGGGTAAGGTCAAGGGCAATGGATTACCTTGGCACTCGCGAGGCAGTGAACTTCTATTACCAGGTGTGCAGCTATTACAACATAAAGCCAAGGGAAGTGGATAGGTATGCAATTGACCTCTACTGGGGCAAGACGCACCTGGCAAGACCCGGCAAGCCGGAGATGCTCAAAGAAAGGCCACGCATCAAAAGAGGCCTGGATGCTGAAAAGATAGAGGAATATGAAAAAGGAATCCGGACCGCAACAGCAAGAGAAAAAGAGCTAAAGGAAAGGATAATGCAAATCTATGGAGAAGATGCGCTTGAAAGATACAAGCCGAAACAGGGAAAAACAACGGAACCTGCTGAAATCTACACGCCTGCGATAGTGCTCCCCTCCGGCGGAATAACATTCAGGCCGGCAAGGAAAAGGTAACAAGCTGCTTCAGACACAGCACAAATACCTGTTTAATAATTTCACACCTAATTAATTCCGGATTCCAATGCAAAAAGCCACCCTCTTCCGGAAAAAGCCAAACAACGCAGTGAGATGCACCGCGTGCCAGCAATACTGCACAATCCCTGAAGGCGGCACGGGAATCTGCGGGGTGCGCCTGAACCAGGAAGGCGAGCTTTACCTCGTTGTGTACGGGAAGCCCTGCTCAATTAACCTCGACCCGGTTGAAAAAAAGCCCTTGTTCCACTTCCTGCCGGGAACACAAATCTTCTCGCTGGGAACTTTCGGATGCAACTTTGCGTGCTCCTTCTGCCAGAACTGGGACATCTCACAGGCAACGCGGGAGATAAAGGTGCAGTGCGAAAATGCGGAGCAGCAAAAAAGCCAAATCCTCAGCCTTGCAGACTCTTTCGAGGAATGGGAGCCGAAAAAGATTGTAGATTACTGCACCATGCACAAAATCCCGAGCATCGCATACACCTACAACGAGCCGGCTATATTCTTTGAGTATGCTTATGACACGGCAAAGCTTGCCCACAAAAATGGAATCAAAAATGTCTTTGTCTCGAATGGCTACGAAAGTGAAGAAGCCCTGAAAAAAATGAAAGGCATTATTGACGCGATGAACATTGACCTCAAGGCTTTCACGGAGGGATTCTATGCAAGGAACTGCAGGGCCAAATTGCAGCCGGTGCTTGAAACAATAAAGCTGGCAAACAAGCTCGGAATATGGGTTGAAGTTACAACGCTCATTATTCCGGGGGAAAATGACTCGGATGCAGAGCTGAAAAGCATCGCGGAGTTCATTGCAGGCGTGGACAGGAACATTCCCTGGCACGTGACGCAGTTCCACCCCGACTTCAAAATGCTCGAAAGGCCTGCAACTCCAATCGCGACACTGGAAAAGGCTTACAAAATCGGAAAAGGGACGGGGCTTAAATTCGTTTATGTTGGAAATGCCGTAACGGAGCGCGAGAACACCTATTGCCCCAAATGCGGAAAATTACTGGTTAAAAGGATTGGCTACTCAATTGATGCAATCGGAATGGAAAACGGAAGGTGCGGCTGCGGGGAGAAAATCCCGGGGATATGGAAGTGAAAGGATGAAAAAAAATGAACCTGACGCGGCAAGACAGCCCGCAGTCGCGGGAATGTTTTACCCTGCAAAAGCAAATGAACTCGCGAAAATTGTTGACTCCTTCCTCGCAAAAATTCCTGGGCGAAAATTTCCGGGAAAGCTAATGGCATTTGTCAGCCCTCACGCAGGGTATATTTACTCCGGCATTGTCGCGGCTTCGGCTTTCTCTCTCCTGAAGGGCCTTGACAGGAAAAAGGAATGGAAAATAATCCTGCTCGGCCCCGCGCACCAGGTTCATCTGCAGGGAGCAGCGGCATCAGGGAGCAAATCCTGGGAAACGCCACTGGGCAGAGTTGAGACAACTGAATCCGGATTGCCGGTTTCAAGGGAAGCCCACGCACGGGAACATTCTATTGAAGTGCAAATACCTTTCCTGCAACGGACACTCAAAAAATTCAAAATAACGCCCATCGTCTTCGGCGAAATTGATGCAAAGGCACTGGCAGAAATGTTAATTCCCCTCATCGATTCCGGCACGATAATAATCGCCAGCTCCGACCTCAGCCATTACTACCCTTACGAGCAGGCACTGAAACTTGACGCCACGGCAAACGCCTCAGTCCCTGCCCTCGACATCAAGGGGGCGGAGCATTGCGAAGCCTGCGGCCTGACAGGGATACTGGCGCTCATGCACATAGCAAAAAAAATGAAGTGGAAAGGCGAGTTCCTTGATTACAAAAATTCAGGAGACACTGCAGGGGACATGAGGCAGGTCGTTGGCTATGGGGCGTACGCGTTTTACGGCTGAAGGACAGGGCATGCAAGGGCAAAGGTTTGGGAACATGGCTAAAAAAAGGGCATGCAAAAAAAGCAGCGGAAAAGAATTAGGCAAATTTGCAGCGGAACTCGCCCGCAAATCAATAAGGCATTTCCTTGAAACGCAGGAAATAATGAAAATTGGCGAAAAGGGAATTCCGTTCGCGGAACTTAAGGAAAGCAAGGGCTGCTTCGTAACCCTGACAATAAATAGAGAGCTGCGCGGCTGCATCGGAAACATAGAGCCGCACGGGAAAGTTTACGAGGCGATAATAAGGAACGCGGTGCTCGCCGCTTTCAGGGATGACAGGTTCAACCCTCTCTCGCAAGAGGAATTTTCAATAATAAAAATCGAAATTTCAGTGCTCACAACACCCACCAAATTGGAATTCTCATCGCCTGACGACCTCATTTCAAAACTTGGCCATGAAATGGGTGTCATTATTGCAAAGGGCGGCAGAGGGGCCACATTTTTGCCGCAGGTATGGGAAGACATCCCCGAAAAAGAAGAATTCCTCTCGCAATTGTGCATGAAGGCAGGCCTTGGACCGGATGAATGGAAAAAGCCTGGGCTGAAAGTGGAAACGTACAGGGTGGAAGCTTACACTGAATGAATTCCCGCAGGAATTAACGTACCAAAAACAGCTTATAAAAAAAAGAAGGAATCCTTATCAGCGGTGGTCACAATGAAAGTGACAAAGATAGGGCATTGCTGCATGCTTATTGAGGAAAACGACCTGAGAATCCTCACCGACCCCGGGCTTTTCACGACAAAGCAGAACAAGCTAAGAAACATTGATGTCGTGGTAATAACCCATAATGACATCGACCACCTAAGCATGGAGTCCCTCAAAAAAATCCTGGAAAACAACCCCGCATCGGAAGTGATAACCAACAAATCAACGGGTGAAAACCTGAAAAAAGAAAAAATTCACTTCACCAGGGTAGAGGAAGGCGGCAAATACCGCGAAAAGGGCGTCACAATAGAGGGATTCGGGAAAAAGCACGCGACAATGCATGAACTCTTCCCGGAGAAAGAAAACACCGGATACCTGATTGCAAACAGGCTCTTCTACCCGGGAGATGCATTCACAATCCCTGAAAATCGCAAGGTGGAAATACTGGCACTCCCGGTTGCGGCACCATGGCTCAAAATATCGGAGTCAATAGATTATGCAATGGAAATCAAGCCGAAAATCTGCTTCCCCATACACGACTCAATAATGGCAAAGCCCGGAATGTTCAACGGCATGTTCGGGACAGCCCTCGGAAAACGCGGGATAGAATTCATGCCTATTGAAAACGGGAAAGAAATGAAATTCTGACAAAAAAAATGACCAGGAAATGATTCGGATATGGCTAAAAAAACATTCAAAGAAGAGTTGCCGCCAGCACAACATAAAGAACTATGCAGCACATTGGAATCCCGTTTTGGGAAAAATATGAACCGCCATAAAGACATGGAATGGAATAAAGTACAGGAAAAGCTGGAAGCCAATGCTGAAAAACTGTGGTCACTCAATGAAATGGAAAGAACCGGCGGTGAACCAGATGTTGTTGGCCATGATAAAAAGACAGGCGAATACATTTTTTACGATTGTTCAGAGGAAAGCCCTGAAGGCCGCAGAAGTATTTGCTACGACAGTGAAGCGCTTGGGTCAAGGAAGGAACATAAACCAAAAAATAGTGCCACTGACATGGCCAGTGCCATGGGAATCGAACTTTTAACCGAAGAGCAATATCGGGAGCTGCAGAAACATGAAAATTTCGACATGAAAACGTCAAGCTGGGTGAAAACACCCCCCGATATCAGAAAACTCGGCGGCGCCCTATTTTGTGACCGCCGTTACGGACAGGTATTCACATACCACAACGGCGCGGAATCTTACTACGCCGCCAGGGCTTTCCGTGGCTCGCTCAGAATCTAATCCTTTTCCGTGCAAAGCCCCGCGTTGCGGCTTTGTGTAAATAATGTCAAAAAAAGGCGATTATTTACACATAAACTTGAATACTTACGCAGGCAATTTTGTAATTTTCAAATTAAATCTGCAATACGGTCAGAGGTAGTTATTTTATAACCACAAAATGGGCATTTAACATAACCTTTCTTGAATATCTGGGCAAATTCTTCGTGAGAAGGAGAATCAAATATGGTTCGCCCATTGCACTTTTTTGAATAGCATTTAACTGGTTTCATATCTAATCATGCCACTCTTTGGTTAAAGTTGGTTTCTACTCCCAGTTCGTTTGTTTCGTGAATTACTTGCACGATGTTGAAACAAAGAACTTTGAGCAATAATTCATTTTTCTGTGCCATCAGTGTTTTTGATTTTAGGCAGTCGTTGAACTTTGCTTTGAGTGCGCCGAAGGTTGATTCCACATTTGACCTTGTGTGATAATGAGCCATGAACTTTTCTCTATTGAATTGGAAATAGTGAAACATTTTACTCCATAGAAGCGAGCCTCTGCTATTGCCTGTTGCATTACTGCGATAAGGGATGTATGCTGTTCCGCCGAGTTTGGAGATTGCTTCTGTGCTTTCTCTGCTTGAGTAAGCCATGTCTGCGGTGAACTCTTTTATCTCAAAGCCATTGTTGGCGGTTTCAATTGCCAATGGCTGTAAGAATGGACAGTCGCCTGTTCCTTTGCCATCGGCTTCTGTTACTTCGCAAGCGGTTATGATGTTTGTTTTGCATCCGATTACTGCGTGCAGTTTCATGAACCTGTTTTCTTTTGTTTCTCCGTGCTTTTCTTGGTAATAAGGAGAAAAATGTCTTGTCCTGAAACCCGTGCTGTCAATGCTGAACTTTGATTCAACGCTCTTGAGAACGCTGGCAGACTTTTGAATTAACCTCTTTAGTTGCGGAGCAAGGCTTTCCTTTTGAATGAAATGCCCAACAGAAGCAAAGCAAGGCTTTTTTTCCACAAAACCTTTTTCTTTTGCTTCGTTCAAATCCGACATGAACCTGCGGAGTGAAAACTGCGAGTAAACCTTTAAGGCAGAAGAAAACAAGAGGTCATGTTCGCTTATTTTTGGCTGACCTCTGCCCCTTTGTTCTGTTTCAACAGGAGTTTCAATAAGGTCGTTTAGCAGTTCAAGGAAGCGTGTCTTTTCTGTTTCTTGGCTCTTGTTGTAAGCTTTCCATGCTTGCGGGTAAGTAAGGCGTTTGGTTTGGATAACAACTGCTCCATTTTTGGCGGTCGTGATTTTTTGTAAAAAGAATTGAACTGCGTAGCCGTGCTTGCACTTCGTTCCTCTTGTTTGACAGTCAGGGCAGTTGCATACTCCGTTGCCATCAACGAAATAGAACCTTTTAGAGTTCTGGCTCTGAACGGCAAAGCCATCATCAAGCTTTTTTATTGTTCTTGTCCGGGCAATCAATTTCCCTTTCTGTTCCCTTATATCCATCACAATCACTATTCATTATAATGAACAGATGTTTATTTAAACCTATTCATTATAATGAATAGATAGCTGTTCAGTATATTGAACAATAGCTTTATAAGAGTTATTCATTATAATGAATAACATGGAATGGAAAGAGTATTTTCAAGATAGAATTAAAGCCACCCCAATTTTAGCAAAAGGAAATACTGGAAATAATATTTTCAAAGAGCGAGCTATAATGTTTAGGCTTTCCAGATTCGCCAATGATTTTTTGATGGGAAACACTGATTCCCGCTTAATTGTAATGTATGGATTGCGAGGGATTGGAAAATCCACTATCCTGCTTCAACTTTATAATCGCCTTACTACAGGAAAACTGTTTAGAGAAGTTGATGAAACAAAAAAAGTTTCTCCAGAAAATATTATATATATTTCAATTGACCAAACTCTACTACAATCAATTTTTCAAGAAAGTAAAAGCCCTCTTTTAGAGGCAGTCAAAAAATTTTGTGAAGAGATACATGGTCAAACTATTGAAAAGCTTGACAAAAAAATATTTGTATTTATAGACGAAGCGCAGTTTGACCCAAACTGGGCAGTTGCCGCAAAAACCATATATGACTCCACAAAAAATATTTTTCTAATTATTACTGGTTCATCAGCTATGGCATTACACTTGAATACAGATACTGCAAGACGAGCAATCAAAGAGCCTTTATTTCCACTGAGTTTTCTCGAATATAATGTCATAAAAAATAATATTTTTCCAATACAAAACACTTCCGACAAATTAAAACGACTTGTATTACAAAACGACATAACTACCGCCCCAGAAATTAACAAATCTATGCAAAGCATCTTAACTGAAATGAAAAATAAAGGTAAAAATTTTGAAAGTGAGCTAAATGAATACATTACTCTCGGAGGATTACCGAATTCTCTGCCTTCAACAAAGGAAATCACTTATAGACGACTAATTGACATGATTAATAGAATAGTTAATCAAGATTTGCCCCTTGTAGATAATTTTGAATCAAAAACTATCCCTGATATTATAAGGATTGTGGGTTCTCTGGCATCTAAACCACAAGGAGAGTTATCCCAAAATAAACTAGCTCAACATCTCAGCATTCCAGTAGCCAAAGTTAAAACTATTTTAGAAGCACTTGAAAAGACCCAATTAATTTTTTCAGTTAAACCGTTTCCAGATACAAAACCAGTTGATGGATTGTCCAAACAATTCAAATATTATTTTATGACTCCCACTCTTCTTAGTGCTATAAGATTCTTTAACGGAAAAACAATAGCCAGCCCACAGGAAGAAAGCAATCTTTGGGAGCATGCAGTTGCTGGAACCTTATACAAGTTATGTTACACTACTGGGACTATTTACAATCTTTTTTATGACCCTACAACAAAAGATTCTTGTGTTGATTTTATACTCCAAAACCCTTTATCTGGAGAAGTAATTCCAATCGAAGTTGGATTAAACAAAGATAACATTCAAGTAAAAGATGCAATTGAGAGATATAAATCAAGGTATGGAATTGTAGTTTCCAATTTTGACGAAATTACAATTCGGGATAAAATAATAAAAATTCCATTTTGGATTTTTCTTTACATGTGATATTATGACATACTCTGTTCCATCTGATAAAGCGAATGAGTTTAGGAAATATTTGAAGGAACATAAACTTTATGGCCAAGAAATTCACAAACTATCTGAAGGACAGTGGATTGAATTCATAATAACGCTTGGAGCTTCTGCCAAAGCCATAATGGAACTTGACGATTTTTACAACCGCTATTTTGGTGGAAAAGATAAATGATATATTTTGCTTTTTCTACCAACCAGAGGTTATTTGTCAGAATGAAAAGGGGAACTATATGGAAATTGAAACCAATTCAGCTTTATACAAGCAATTAACGGGTTTGGCAGGAACATATGAAGTTGCAAAACAACTTTGTCTTAAAAATTATAATGTCAGCCTGACGCAGAAAAATTTTCCCTCTGTCGATATGTTTGTCCAAAATCCAAAAAACGGAAAAAGCGTTCCGATACAAGTCAAAGCACAGAGAATTGCCAATGCAGGAGGGTTTGATATTTCATGCAAGTGCCTAAATATCCCGGAATTGATTGTGGTATTTATGGCGTTTGAATCACTTAAAAAAAAGGAAATGGAGTTCTATATAGCTTCAGCAGAAGAAGTAAAGCCAAAGGTTGTTGGTGAAAAACGAGAAGGCATATCAAGAAAAAGTATTCTCGAAGCTGGCTGGGAAAACCATTGGGATAAAATAGAACAAAGGCTAAAGTAGAAGCAATTGAATATTTACACAACTTTGTGAATACTTAAACAGAACCGATTATTTACACAAAGCCCCGCGTTGCGAAAAGTATTTAAATATCATGAACCTATCATGATACAACATGAATAATCATGATATTATCACGGGTCTCCTGACTGAGAAGGAGATGCTTTCAAAGGTTTCCTCGCAGCAGCCGGAACTGCAGGAGCTTGAAGGCCTTTTGAAGCAGGCAGAGGACCCGAAGGTGCTCGCTTTGCTCATGTTCAGGGTTGTTTCGGAGAGGCAGCGAACAAACAGCCTGCTCGAATCGATAAATGATAAGTACGACAGCATAATGCTCTCATTAAAGTCGGGCCAGCAGGCAATTCAGCAGGAAAACAATGCCTCGCAGAACAGGTTTGAGGTCCTGCCTGAGCACGACCAGGCAATACTCAAGAAGATCGAGGAAAAAGGCGGGTGCACGGCAAAGGACATCAAGATAATGCTCGGATACAAGGGCCTGAACGCTGCGTGCCAGCGTCTCAGCAGGCTTTTCAGGGAAGGATACCTGAAAAAAGTCCAGAGCGGGAAGAAGGTGTTATACTTAGCTAAAAACTAAGGAAAAGGTAAGGGAAAGCGGGTGACCGGCGAATGAGAATTGCTACTTTTAGCAACCCCCACCTCAGAGCTGGAAAACCCGCCCCCTTAACTCCCACAACCCTTTTCTTTTTCTCATAGAGAAAAAGAAAAGCGTTGATGAAAAAGAGAAAGAAAAATTGATTGAAAAATACAAAGCTGCTTCTGGGAAAATTGAACGCCAAATTGCGGCAACCGCTGGAATTGCGCCCCTTGCCCTGCTCGCAATTGGGCGAGTGGCTTCCTGACAATAAAATCTGCGAAAAAAACTGGAAAATAAAGCCCCCGTTATAAAGCCAAGACGAAAACCGTTAGCAGTTACGCAACAAGGAAATGTTATTATACTTGCTAAAGCGTATCTATTTTGGTTTTACGAAATGCCATTCCCAAATGGAAAAAAGTTGATTGTTGTTGTGGTGATGGCTGTTCTGTCGGTTTTAGGTTTAAGTATCTTTTATATCTACTCAAATTCAGTTAAATCAGATTATATGAGTGGAAGTTCTTGCCCCTATATGACGCAAATTTCAGATTGTTTCGGATTTAAGTACGATGATTTTTTTAGCACTAGCAGATATTCTGTAGGGGGCGGGAAGTATAATTTATGTTTTGGCAAAATTTCCAACACAACGTGTTACATAAATACATGCCCTTTCAATAGAGGTTCAAAAAACGAAATAAATTGTTCGTATTTAAAAGAAAGGTTACCTTATGACTTCCTTGGATGTTTTGACTACAATAATAGGCAAACATTAGACACTAATGTGAATTTGGCACAATATTGTTGTTCTAAATTTCCAGACATCTGTAAAAACTATTGACTTTTTAACAAAAGCCCACGTTTAGAACTTTTTAAACAAGCTTTGGGTCCTGATTACCATTAAATATCAGAAAGCCGTCTTGATATTCATGAAATACGAGATGAGCGACGAGGAGGCCGTGCTCGGAAGGAGCGCCTCGGACATAGAGAGATACAAGGACAAGGGAACCGCTTACTTCGGCAAGGCAGTAATGAGCGCGGGGGAGAAACCAGTGCTCGGAAGGAGGATTCTCCTCGATGTCGCAAAGCCGCACCTGATGCTAATCTGCGGCAAGAGGGGCGGGGGCAAAAGCTTCAGCATGTCCGTGCTGATTGAGGAAATGGCCAGGCAGCCCCCCGAGATAAAGCAGAGGCTCAGCGTGATAGTGATTGACACTGTCGGGATATTCTGGAGCCTCAAGGAGCCGGACAGGAACACAGCCGAACTGGACAGGTGGAACCTCGCCCCTGAGCCTACACAGGTAAGGGTAATGGTGCCAAAGGGCATGCTGGAATTCTACAGGAAAAAAGGCCTGCCAGTGGACTCGGCGTTCACAATCCGTGTCTCGGAGCTTGATGCCACTGAATGGATGAGCCTCTTTAAAGTGTCATGGAAAGACCCTGAGGGTGTCCTTGTCAGCCGTGCCCTGGAGAGCGTGCGCGAAACAATGGGCACATTCTACGGCATTGACGAACTCATAAGCGCGGCAAAAAACGACACCGAGGCAGAGAAAAGCGTTTCCGATGCGGTCGCAGGAAGGTTCGCGAACGCAAAGCAATGGGGAATATTCGAGAAGGAAGGGACCAAGATAAGGGAATTCGCGGCCCCAGGGACAATAACGGTAATAGACGTTTCGACTTACAGGCAGTCATCAGGAATGGAGGGCACGCGCGACATCATCGTCGGGTTGCTTGGGAAAAAGTTCTTTGACGAGAGGATGATGTACAGAAAAGAGGAGGAAATGAGGGCATTGAAAGGCCTTTCCCGCGAAAGCGAACTGCCAATAATATGGATGTTCATTGACGAGGCGCACATGTTCATGCCAAAGGACGAGGAAAATTTCGCACTGAACGTATTGCTCGAATGGATAAGGGTGGGAAGGCAACCAGGGCTTTCGCTCGTGCTCGCGACCCAGAGGCCAAACAAGCTGCACCCAGACGCAATTTCGCAGTGCTACCTATTCATGTCGCACAGGATGACGGCACAGCCGGACATTGGCGCGGTTTCAGAGCTGAGGCCGTCTTACCTGCACCAGGATTTCGACAAATACTACCAGGAAATGCCCCGCGAAAAATGATACTCGCTAATCC
>CABMIU010000044.1 GCA_902386385.1 uncultured archaeon | reverse complement strand
TTACTATCTATAAAAACCAGGTCACTGATGTTCCGTTTAAGTTCCATGCTGTAAAACTTCTCCTCAAGGTAAATAGATTTAGTGTATTCAAACCCTGATGAAGTGGTTTTGGTTGCCTTGAGGGATATTATAGACGCGTATTCCGTTCCTGTCGCAGCATCTTTATACGCGCGGATGATTCCATCCGAATCCTTTACCGGCTCCGTTGAATTGACTGTCAGGGCGCCGCATTTCATGCTTATGCACACAGGATAGGATAAATGGATTTCCTTGTCCGGCGCGTATTCTACTTCCGGTATCGAATAATCAGGGCCATCATAATCATAAGCTACCTGGGCATGCCCGCACAGGCTTGCCATAATACCATAGCTAGCTTCCGGCAGATACGCCCCCTTTGTCGAGTCGCATTTTGCAGGCACATACCCAATCGGTAGAATCAATGATGTTGAACCAGTGCCACTTGTCAAAGAATAACGGGCGACATATGGATTGCTGCTGCCCCGATTGCCAGTATATATTTTTAGCCTGTCAAAATTGCTTGTCGGCATTGCATAGTTCCTGCCGGTATATGTTTTCTTGCCATCGACTGTCCTGTAGCCAACCGCATAATATGCTGCAGGGGTGGTTCCCGGTATCGCGTGGCATTCGTAGATGATTGTGCCGCTCCCGCTTGCCTGCCCGCTTTGTGGCTGGGTTGTTTGTGCCGCAGCTTGCGGCGCCGGCATTGACTGCGCCTGCGGTACTGCGCCAGCAGACGATACCGGTGCAGTCGGGATGCTTCCAGCACTTGCCCGTGTTCCACAATCCTGCGGACAAGTTAGCTGCTCACTAGCCTCACAAACACTATCACCACAAACCGGCGGAGAAATAGCGGTTGATGCACAACCAGAAAGGAATAAAGCCGCCAAAGCCAACGTTGCAAACACCGGATTTTTCATGCAATAATAAAAGCCACAGGCGATATTTAAACATGCCGAAATTGCAAAGTAAAGCGTTTAACTCCAAAATTCCAAAATAATTTTTTGGTTTTGCCAATTGGCCTGATCCCGGCATTGAGAAGCGTTACCCGACCGCTGAAATCTTTCGGCATTTTTCGAGGCTGGGCGGACAGCAATCCTGGAAAATTAACCAAAAAATTTTCGGAGAGTGCAATAAGCCAAAAGGCCAAGACAACCAGAAATGACCCAGAAGAATAAGGGAGAAATAATGACTTGACATTACGGAAATACCCCCAATCCTCATTTGCTTTTATCCGCCAGAATTTTGGCACGCTTTTAGTATTTTAAATTAGAATCACCATACCTGGTTTATGCGCCTGGTTTTTTTTGGCAAAGGGTGGCTTGTTGCGTTTGCCTTGCTGTCTGTTTCCTTCATTGTTATTGCCGCAGCGGCTTATTTTGCGCCGGATAAAAAGCTTTGCAAAGGGCCGTTGCCTTTTGGCGCAAGCTGGGAAGCATCATTCAATGGTTCGGAGGTGAAATACTTTTATAATGAAGATGCAAACACCATGAAGGCGAGGATTTCTTTTGGCCCTGCCCCTGGCGGAAATGGCGCGCTCGATTACCTGGAGATTTTTGACAAGGGCTCGGCAAAATCCTATTTCTATTACCTGGATTCAAATGGCTGTACCTTCGACACGGTTGAGGGACTCGGCCCGTACTTCGACCCGTTCGCTGTTTCAGACTGCATTCCTGGCAGGCACCATTTAATCAGAATAAATGATTACAACACCCCTTCCGGAATGCTTGATGCACCAAGAAACTGCACCCTGCGCAACACAAAAGACGCCCGATATTCCCCCTACAATTTCGGCAGTTCGTGGTAGTGGACTATTTTTCATTTGCAGCAAGTGCCTTTTTCCTGCCATGCAAATAAAGCGCTGCCGCAATCAGCACGCCTATTATTGTAAGCAGCATTCCCACGTCGTCGCTCCAAGTGTTTTCATATTTCAGTTCCACAACCCCTTTTGCGTTGACAAGCATGAAATTCGGCGATGCACGATAGATGTGAATTTCCTTTCCGCCCTGATATGCTTTCCAGTTGGGAAAATCCGAGACTTTTAAGAGCACGGGCACCGGGACATCCGAATTTACCATAAACTTCAAGTACTCCTGCGTTGGGCTTGCCTCAAGCAGCTGCGCATTTTCCTTGCCATTGCCAGCGTAGGCCGGAACCGCGCCGTCAGTGAACACGCCTTTCTTGATGCTGTCCGAGAGAAACCATTCCGCAACTGTTTCCTGCCACCATTGCCTTGGGGCAACCCTCGGCGTGTAGTGAAGCACCTCGACAAGGTTGCTGTCGCCGGTTTTGTATAGCATATAAGCGGCCTTGTCCATTTTTTTGCCAGTGAAATCCAGGAAGAAAATATCGACAACCCTCTTTAGCGGCACCCAATTCTGGTCAATCCGCCTCGCCGCGACAGCATAGTTTATGTTGAGCAAGTTGAGCTGTATCGGGATGAGCGCCGAAGCATTCCCCCCAAGCGCCCTGACCAGGTTATAATCGGGCACCATTGTCCATGAAGAGGTAGTGAACGGATACATCTCAAGCTCGAGGTCATAGATGAAGCGCGAGTTGGGCGAAGATTCCTGGTATAGGCCCCGCACGCCATGCACCCTGTTCAGCATAGGTATCTGCTCCTGCAGCTCGTGCTCTGAAGTGTGCTCGACCGGCACGGTTATTATTAGAACCCTTCCGTCAAGAAGGTTTTGAGGCAGCGGGGCAATGGTTTTTTCGAGCGAGCCGCCCGCACCGATATCAGGGGCCGTGAAAATCGCGATGAGCGATATGAGCAGGCACGCATAGATGGCTTTGCGGCCATTGCTTTTGAAAAAAGACATCACGAGCGCAGGCACTGCAAGGCAGGCAAAGGGCAAAAGCCGGTAATAGTGCATTGTAGCGTGTAATAGGATGTCGCCAATGAAAATCAGCGCGAGCAGGCCCACAATATAGGCCGCAAGGGTTCGGAAGCCTTTCGTTCCGTTTGAAAGAAATATGTACACGCCTGCCGCGATTGAGAGCGGCAGGAGCCACATTATGCTGTCAGACCAGCCTACATAAAATGTGTTGAGGTATTCTGCTTTTGCGAGAGCCGGAAGAGCCCAGAATGCACAGAGCAAAAATGCGAGCGCCGCAATCTTGATTGCACCCAATACTCCGCCCGGTTTCCTGTACACGAATGCGAATGCCGCAAGCGCAACCAGCGCTGCTACCAGCGTTATAGTGTGGGACAGCGTTATCAGTGCCAGAAGCACCGAACTTGCAATGAACTTTTTGGATTCAAAATCCTTTTTGAGCGAAGCGAAAAAGAAGAAAAAAAACACCAACCCTAATGCGTTTGGTATGAGGCCTGTGTCCATTGTCGAACTCAGCGTTCCGCCGGCAGTCCAATCAGGAAGGAGTAGAAGCGAGTACATCAGGAGCATCACCGCAGCAGCCTCCTCTTTTTGCCGGAAGAAGGATTTTGCGAAAACAAAGAACGATACCGGCGTTAGCAAAAGGATTAGTGCTGTGAGCGCCTTGAATGCGGATTCGAGCGGCATTGCAAAAGAGGTGAGCGCAGCAAGGTAGGAAAACAGCGGGGGATAGAACTGGTTCTGCGGAAAGCCGAAAAAGAAAAACGGGTTCCATCCCATGGGCCGCGGAAAGAGGTATTCTTTTAGGTACCATGCGGAAAAGTAGTGGCCACCCATGTCAACCGTAAACAGACTGTTGTACAGGAAAAAAGGCAGAATTATTGCAAAGAGAAGTTGGGCCATGACAATGAAGAATGCAATCTGCACGAAGTTCGGGTAGATTGCATTATCAAGGAAATTTTTTATTTTTGCAGCCGTTGCACCGAGAAAATCCTTGGCAGTCATGGGCGGCATTGCATATTCACCCATTCCTGCAAACCTGTGCGGCAATGGCATACAGGAGGCATCATATTTTCCTTTCAACCACGTAATCCGCGAACTCCTTCAGCAGCGATTTCGCCTCTGAAGCCTTCAGGCTCGCATCGAGCTTTTTCCAGCACTTCGAAACCAAAGCCTTGGCTGCGTTCGAGGCATACCCAACCGCACCGCACTTCTCAAGCAACCCAATCGCTTCCTTAACTTCGGCATCCGAATTGCTCTTCGAGTCGAGGATGAACCTAAGCCTCTGCTTTTCATTTTCAGGCAGCACGGCAAAGGCACGAATCACCATCAGCGTCCTCTTGCCTTCCTTGATGTCATCGCCTGTTTCCTTGCCCCATCCCTCCTGCGGCTTGACATTGAGGATATCATCATGAATCTGGAACGCAACCCCGATGCTTGTGGCGAAATCGAGGAGGCAGGAAAGCTGCTTTTTGCCCGAATCGCCGAGTATTGCGCCAAGGCCCACTGCAGCCCTTGCAAGGGAGCCTGTCTTGAAAGAGCACATCTGGAGATACTGTCCTTCCGAAACCTGGCCAATGCCACGGTGCCAGTTGATGTCCATGGCCTGGCCAAGGGAAAGCTTCACCATTTCCGAAACAACAAGGTCATAAATCGCGGACTTCTTCTCTGGCGAAAGCCCCTTGTCCTGCACAAGCTTAAGGAGCGGCAAGAAATAAAGGGTATTCCCCGCATTGACCGCGACATCAACGCCGTATGAAATGTGCAGTGCCGGCTTGCCCCTGCGCAAAGTGGAATTGTCCTCCAAATCGTCTATTATTATTGTCCCGTTATGGATTAGCTCCGGAATCGGAGTGAACGGCATCACAATTTTTTTCCTGCCGCCGACCGCCTCGCACGCGAGAATCATCAAAGCGGGGCGCCAGCGCTTTCCGCCGCGGGAAAGGAAATCCCAGACCGGGCCAGCAACTGACCTCTGCACGGCTTCAGAATCAAAGCCGAATTCCATCCTGCCAAGATAACCGGAGAACCACCTGCCGGAAACCCTTTTCGGGAAAAAATTTTCAATCTCCGCATCCACTTCGGCGGCGGTCTTCCTCAGGAAGCTATCGAGACCGCTAACCACCAACCCCTCTTCCTCTGCCTCTTTGGAACTGAGCCCCCTCCGGAAAATCCTGAAGGCTGCTTCCTCAAAAAGAAATACCAGATGCCAACGCCGGCGGCAATCGCGGCAAAAACGAGGAACAGCAGGAACAACGCCCCTGCAATTGCAATAACCGTCCACTTGCCCTCAAGCTTCGGGAGCTTGATATCAGGAACCGGCAGGTCCATGGGGGCGCTGTACAATGGCTTTGTAGAACCGTTCAGCAGGATTGGCGGGGAGACAAAATAATTCATCACATTGGAATCGAGGAGTTCATCCGCCTTTGCCTTCGGCAGGCCAGCCTTCAGGAAATACACTGCCTCCGCCCCTTTCCCGGAGTTGCCGTCAACAGCAACACCCATGAATGCTATTGCGGGGTCGGAAGCAAGGACCGTGAACTGCCGCGGCGATGAAACGAGCGAGGCGCTTGAGGCAAATGCCTTCGGAATCGCCTCAACGATATTGATGGAAAACTTGTTGCGGTCCGGGCTGGAAAACGAAATCACGATGTTCGCCCGGTAGGAATCATTGCCATCAACGGTTACCTTGAGGACCTCGAGCCGGCGCGAAGGCGAGAACTTCGCGATAAGGGCCTTTGCCTCAGTGACCTGCGAAGCATCAATGCCGGAGGATTTCAGGAAAACGTCGAGCTGCGAAGCATTGTAGGAATATGCCCTGGAGCCGTACTGCTGCACCAAAATGCGTGAAATTGCCGCGGCATAAGCGGATTCCGCCGACTTGGCGGCATTCACGGAAAGCTCGAAGAACTGGTTCCTGTCAAGGAGGCTTTTCGCATAAGAAAGATTCGAATCTGCGGATGGCAACGCCAGCTCCGCAAGGGATGCATCGACCCCTTTTGATTTCAGGGAGGAAACCTGCTCCGCCGCGGCCTTCTTTTTTTCCTCTGCTGCCTTTATAGCTGAATCCGCGGCTGAGCGGAGGGCACCGGTGTTGTAGACGGTATAGTTCAGGGAATTCTCCGCCTTGTTGCCGCCACGGTCAAATGCCCTCGCGATTATCGTTACGCGCCCATTCTCCGTTGCCGAAGAGTCCCACTCACAGGAATACTTTCCGCCGGATTCAGCTGCATCGCAGAGCTTCGACTCTGAAGGGCCTGATTTAAGGAAAATTGAAACGGACGAAATGCCGGAAGGACTCGTTCCGCTGTCCTTTGCATCAACCCCGAACGAAACCTTGCCGGAAAGCTGCCTGGAAGAAGGCGGTGAAACAATCTCTGCGGAAGGTGCGACCGTGTCATAAGGGAAAATCTTCTGGACCGCGCAAAGGTCCCCTTCCGGGTCATAGCCAACAAAGGAGATATTGTAATCGCCATCAGGCTTCGAGTCGAGCGAAAGGGAGGAATACACCGACTTTACATTTGAAATTTTTTCGATAAGAACAAACTGGGCATTGTCAGGGCCGGTAACGGTTAGTCTGCCCCGGTCAAACTCTGAATCTGACAGGGCGGAAATGTTCAGGTTGCCATCCGAAACGTTTGCATCCACGACAAGGCTAAGGTCACAAAGCGAGGCAGTCCTTATCGTTATTACCCCGCTAATGGCGCCGAAGTTGCCCGCTGCGTCAAGCGCCTGGATACGGTAAAAAAACGGCTTGCCCTTGCCGACATCGAAATTGGAATCAATAATAGATGTCCCTTTAAAGTCACTGGCAATATTTATGACGCCCCTGTCGCGCGGGGTAAAATCCTTCAGAATGCCGCTCTGCTCATCCTTTATGCCACGGTAGGAACTCCGGTAAACATCGTATGAAACCACCCCTGAAAGGTCATTCTTGGGCTCAGACCAGGAAAGCGTCGCTGTGCCATCGGCGTTCGCTGTGCCGACAATATTCTCCGGCCTGCCAGGGGGGGAATTGTCAACCTTCAGCTCCCAGTGGGAAACATCACTCAGGCCCGAAGCAGCCCTCGCCCTAACATGGAACCAGTAAATGCCATCCAGCTTGTTAGGCAGGTTTATTGCTGCAGCCCCGCTTTTTGCATCAACCTCGGTCGCGCCCTCAGCAGGCACGGTATCGGGATTCTTGTCAACAGAATAAATGAACTTGGTGGCGCCATCAAAGGAAACTGATATTATCACCGAAGGCGCGCTGGCCCACTGCCCATTCGGGTGGGTCGTACTCGAAACCGAAGGCGAGGCGGAAAAAGCTGCCGCAGAAATAAAACACAGGCAGAAAAACAAAGAAAGCCAATTACCCTTCAGGCCAGCCAAAAAAAGCACCACAAATATCTGCGCGGAAACGAATTAAAAGGAAGCGCTGGGAGGGGAAAGAATTATTTGGAAACGATTTAAGCAAAAAAAAGAAAAATTGGGAAGGGCGGGATTTGAACCCGCGACACCCCGGTACCTGAAGAGGCAATGAAGATTAACAATGAAGCTTCCGCCCCATTGCCCCATCTTCAGCTTCACCCGAGCAAAACAAGCCATTAAATGGCGCTTGTGCCCGTCGAGTGCTCTCCCAGGCTGAGCAATAGGTAAATCAACAAGCATAAAACTGTTTGATTTATTACCTTCCCAACCAAGAATGCATTCTCACATAAAGGTACTGGGAGTATTTTATAAAACATTCCCTTGGCGCTCCAGCAAGGCATTCAGTTTCAAATTTTTTTCCAGACTTTCAAAACCGACGTTCTTGTAAAATGCCAACAAGGAACGCCTGCGCCTTATTTTCAACACTATACCCCTTGAAGGCGGCTTCTCCTTCCTATAAGACAACCGGCTCCAAAGAAATGGCTTCTCAGTCTGCACATCAAAAAACCGGTCAAGGCCTAATCTGATGTCACTCAAAAAGCCAATTCCATTTTCGACCAAACTTTCTTCCTTGAAAATGGCCAATGAAATCGCCCCGTGCATATCAACCGAGCCCTCGCAGGTAAAATACCTTGAAACGAATTTCCTGAAATACGCTTTGTTGCCAAGAATCCACTTTGGAATCTGGTACACTTTGTCAGGCTTCGAACCTGAAGGGACACCGCAAAGAACCATCAGCCTTGCCAACGGCTTGCAATTTACGCCGTAATTCATTGTGCCATAGCAATTTGTTGTGCAGGCCCTTATTTTGCCATCAACACCGAACAAGTTTTTTACAACATAGCCAAATCTCTGAAGCTCTTCAGCGGAATTGGAAGTGAAATCTAACCTCCACTTTGGCTTTGCCTGCAAATGGCCATCGCCCATCAAGTCGCCAATCAAGCCAGCGAAATCCTCGGAAGCAGAAAGCGGGAACCAATGCCGAACCCTGTTAAAATCAAACAAATAGGGTTTCTCATAGGAAGCTGCAAACTCATCAAAATCCAAAAGCACTTCCCCAAGGCCCATGAAAACAAAAACAAATCCGGAATATAAATCGTTTCCGAGAGGGGGTGCCTTGCCGGTGCGGAAACCAAAATTGCATGCTACCAAAAAACCTGTTTGCTCAAACAGTTAATGATGCTCAAATTACGCTAATTTGGCAATCCCCCTAACGACCCGGCAAAATAGGAGGCCAATTGTCAGAGTTAGGTCCGAAACAAGAATTTCGCTCTTTTTTGCAAAATCCAAGGTTAACATCGCTGCCCAAAGATAAAATCGCATTGCTGCGTAGAATGGCCATACAGTTTGATTCCGTTTCTCGAAACCCAACTTTTTGGCAGTCCAGACTCGAAGCAGCCCTTAATGCAAGACCGAAGGCAAACAAACTGCAAAAAAAACCGCAAGGCGGAAGATAAATTATTTGGCCATCATCATTTGACCAATTACCCTAAACCCTCACCGGCCCCTCCTTTATCGTGTTCAGGATTATTCGCGTCTCGGTTTTCTCGACGAAATCGTAGGTCTGGATTTTCTTTATGAATTCATCGAGGCCGCGCCGCGTCCTGAAATAAGCCACAACCATGACGTCGAAGTGGCCCGTTACATCATACACCGCGGCAACATTAGGGTGCGAGGCGATTTTCCTCTCAACCTGGAAAAGCTTGCCCTTTGAGACAATGATGTCGATTATTGCCTGGATAGTAAAACCCAATTTGTCATAATCCGGCAGGGCGGAGTACGCCCTTATCGCATTCTGCCCCTCGATGCGCTTCAGGCGGTGCATAACCGTCGCGGTTGAAACGCCGACAGCCTTCGCAATTTTTCGCAGCGAGAGGCGCGCGTCCTCCTCGAGGCAGTTTATTATTTCGGAATCGATTTTGTCAATCCTTCCAGTTTCCTGAATTTTGCCAACCATGTCGCTTTCCATAAGGCCACCATACAAATGTTCAATAAAAGGCAAATAATAAGGAAATAATTAGACAAAACATTTAAAATCTGGGCATTTTTTGAACAATTGACAACTTTTTTTTATAATAATTATATTAATGCCGTAAAACCACCATTCTTCAGGCATGGCGGAGGGGTTGGATGGAAAAAAGCGAAGTGCTTGAGGCAGTAAAGAAGGAGAACATAGAGTTGCTTGAGATGCAGTTCACGGACATCAACGGCGCGATAAAGAGCGTGACAATACCGCACCACAAGCTTGAGGATGCCTTGGAACGTGGAGTGTGGTTCGACGGCTCCAGCATAGAGGGCTTCACAAGGATATGCGAGAGCGACATGTTCCTGGAGCCGGACGCAGCTACTTTCGCAATCCTGCCATGGAAAAGCGGGAACGGGCACAAGACAGCAAGGATGATTTGCGATGTTTTCATGCCGAACGGGAAGCCGTTTGAAGGGGACCCGCGGGGGATACTGAAAAAGGCACTTGAAAACGCTGTCGAAATGGGATTTGACTACAACACCGGCCCGGAGCTGGAGTTCTTCCTGTTCAGGCCTGACGAGAACGGCAAAATCATTGCCGCACCGCACGACATTGGCGGCTACTTTGATTTTGCCCCGCGCGATTCGGCATCCGATGTCAGGCGCGACATGATATTTTCACTGGAAAATCTCGGGCTCGAAATAGAGGCTTCACACCACGAATGCGCATTCGGGCAGCAGGAAATCGATTTCAAGTATTCCGAAGCACTCAAATCCGCGGACAGCGTAATAGCATTCAAGTACACGGCAAAGGCGGTTGCGCAGATGCATGGCCTGTATGCATCATTCATGCCGAAGCCAATCTTCGGCATCAATGGCTCGGGAATGCATGTGCACCAGAGCCTTTTCAGCAAAGGCAAGAATGCGTTCTTCGACCAGAAAGGGAAATACAAGCTGAGCGAAACAGCCCTGCACTTCATTGCCGGACAACTCGCGCACGCACGGGCACTCGCCGCAATAGTGGCGCCGACAGTGAACTCATACAAGAGGCTCGTGCCGGGCTACGAAGCCCCTGTATACATAAGCTGGGGGCAGACCAACCGCTCGGCGCTCATAAGGATTCCGAGCTTTTCGCCGGGCCGTGAGAGCGCAACGCGCGCGGAGCTGAGGTGCCCTGACCCGAGCTGCAACCCTTACCTGGCCTTTGCCGTGATGCTCGCTGCGGGCCTCGATGGAATCAAAAACAAACTGGAACCGCCGGAGCCGATGGAGGAAAACCTGTACGAAATAGACGGAGAACAGAAGAAGAAAAGGGGAATTGCCTCGCTGCCCGGAACACTGAGCGAAGCAGTGGAGGAAATGGAAAAGGACAAAGTGATCTGCGGGACATTGGGGGAATGGACCACAAGGCAATTCGCCGAAATGAAAAAAGCCGAGTGGGACGAGTACAGGGTGCAGGTCACGAAATGGGAAATGGAAAGATACCTCGAGGCGATTTGAGGCTTCGGCGAAGCGTTTCTCCTTCTTTTCCGCGAAGCCGTTCTTTTTCTTTTTGCTTCGTGTTTTTCTTTTTCTTCCCAAGAAAAAGAAAAACGCGATGAACGAGCCCGGTGAGATTTGAACTCACGACAGCCGGCTTAAAAGGCCGGTGCTCTACCAGGCTGAGCTACGGGCCCTCCGAACATGCGCCCCGAAGGGAGCGCCCTATCTTCGTCCCTTTGTGGACTCAATAGGCCTTGGACTTTCGCCGCAAGGGCTAATTTGGAGGAAATAATGATTTCCTGGGCTAAAAGAAATCCCTGCACAAACATTAAAAAGCCTGAAGAACAGGGCGGAATTCAAACAATGAATGCACTCGCTTTCGCCCCGAGATGCTTCTTTGCAAGCTCAGCCAGCTCGGAAACGGCTTCAGCCAGCCGGTCATCTGCATTGAGGCTTTCAACGTAAATTATCGCCCTCTCGGTATCTTCGGTGAGCTTTGTCCTGTCACACTCGCGCCAGTTCCAGCGCCTGCACAAAGCCCCTGAATTGTCAGAGTAAATCACCTCGCCATTTAATGCCGGGTCGTTCTCCGAAGAGCCGATTCTCATGAAAGGCTCCCCACCATCCGCAAAGCGGAGACGTACCGGGCCTTCAACATTTCCGAGGTCATCAGAGCCGGCAGGAAGAATATATTTTATTGAAATGCAATTGTAAAGGTCTACGAGCGGGTTTATTGACGGCAACGGGTCGCCCTTCAGGACACGCCTCACAAGGGATTCAACCGAGGACCTGTATTCCTTCGGCTTCGCCCCGAAAGCGGAGTATGCATCGCGCCAGGCCTTTATGCCTTTCAGTGAAGCGAAATCCTTGCCGAAATACTTTTCGCGCAGGGAAGCCTCCTGGGACCTTATGAGAGTTACAATTTCATCAGATTTCTGTGAATTGTCAATGCCCTCCACGACAACAACGCCAACGCGCAGGGAAGGAAACTTTGCCCTGACAGCAGGGGAAACCTCGAAATCCGACTTTGCCTTGAGCTGCTTCAGGCCGGGCAGGTTTATTTCGTGCTTTTTTTCGAGCTTCCTCGAATTCAGCTCAGCCACGAGCTTTTTGAGCGTTTCAGCACCGACATGCCCGACCAGGTTGAAGAGCTTGGGGCCGCGCTCCTTGTTTACAAGCACCATGTAAGCGGACCTGAACAAATCCGCAATAGGGATTTGCCTCTTTTCAGAAATTTCCTTGAAAACAGAGCCAAGCTTCTCCTCATCCATCCCGCCATTCAGCTTGCCGGCGAACTCGCGGAGCGCATCCTTGTGCAGCTGCGGCATTGAAAGGGCTGCATCGCTCACCGAATCCTGGACCCTGAAAAGGAACTGGTCAGGCGCATAATTCATCAGCCAGTACTTTGCGCACGAAATCCTCGCCCTCAACCGCGCCTCGTCGAAACTGCTTTTCACCTCATTCCTGAAATAGCCAAAAGCCTTCTTCTCGTCAAGCAGGTTCAGCTGGAGGATTGTCGTTATGTGCCTGAAGCTCGGCTGGAAAGGCATCCCCCTCGGAATCTCCACGGCGCTGAACTCGTAAATGCTCTTCAGCTGCTCAAGCTCGGATTCCTTCGCAGGCTCAACACCGAAGTAGACACGCTCAAGGCGGTCAAAGGCCTCGTAAAACGTTATAACGTCGCCGTCAAAAGAAACATCGAATGCCTTGGAAGGGATGGGGCGCACAAAAAGGTAGCGGATTACGGAAGGCTCATACACAGACATCATCTCCTTCAGGTCAACGGTGTTGCCCTTGGAGCTGGACATCTTCCCTCCAGTGCCCTTGATTGCAATGAACTCATACATTATGTGGAAAGGCGGCTCGTAACCCCAAACCGCCTTCACGATTTCCTCCGCAGTGGTGTTGCTGCCGCCCTGCGAGGAATGCTCCTTCCCCGAAGGCTCGAATGTTACCTTCTCGAAAGCCCAGCGCATCGGCCAGTCAACGCGCCACTGCAGCTTGCCAATCCCTTTCTTCCTGAAATCAAAAGACTCGCTGAAGCCGCACTCGCATGAATAAGCGAGCGTATAATTGCCGTCATAATTGGTTATTGTCGTGCGGTCGGTGTTGCACTTGCTGCAGAAAACCCTCACCGGGTTCCATATTCCTTCAAGGTCCTCTGCACGCCACTCGTCAAGGATTGCCTTGACCTTGCCCTTGTTCTGCAAAGCGGTTTTCATGCCCTCAGCATACTCGCAGGCGCGGTATTTCTTGGCTTGATTTAGGAAAATCGGGGAAACGCCAAGCAGCGGGAGAACATCCTCAACCGCCTTTTCATTGTGCTCCGCGTAGCTCGAATGGCAGGGCTTGCCGTCCGCCCCAACAAAAGGGTCGGGAACATCAACAATCGGCTGGCGCAAATACTTCTCAAGCATCTCCTTTTGCGGGAAATTCGCGGGAATCTTCCTGAAAACGTCATAATCGTCCCAGGAATAAATGAACCTTACTTTTTTCCCGAGCTTCTTCAGGGCGCGGGCAACGAGGTCAACTGTGATTATTTCCCTGAAATTGCCGATGTGCACGACACCGCTCGGGGTGATGCCAGCAGCTATTGTATACCCCGGAAGGTCACCTTTGGCCTCGATAATTTTCCTTGCGACGTTGTCAGGCCACTGCTCCTTAAGGGGCGCCTCGTCCGGGCGCACGTCTCCTGCATTGACCTTTTGAGACCTCACGAATTCCGCCTTGGGCTTTTCAGACCGTGCAGCTTCGGCAACGGGCTTTGCCGGCTTTGCGGCTTTGGACCCGAGTTTTTCATTTTTAGCCATAATAAGGGATTCAAAAGAACGGATTAAAAAAAGGTGAGAAACAAGCGTGGGCGGTTCTTTTTCTTTTTGACCAAGCTTTTCCGCGAAGCCGTTCTTTTCTTTTTTGGCTCGGCTTTTTTCTTTTCTTCTCAAGAAAAGAAAAAAGGCGAAAGCGAGCCCGGTGAGATTTGAACTCACGACAGCGACGTTAAGAGCGTCGTGCTCTACCAGGCTGAGCTACGGGCCCGCTAATCAGAAGCCGAAATATTATAGGCTTCTATGAACTTTTCCAATAGAAGGTCTTTTTTAGCCTTACCTATGTGGTGCCCTTTTGCCACAATGGCATGCTGGAACCCGGCTTTGGCGATAAAACGTGCAAAATTGGATTTGCTCTTTTTAATGACAATACGGTATAATGGCGCCCTTTCATGGCCATTACAAACAAGTTTTCTGCATTCAATGCCAAAACCACGGTGCATAACAATCAAATCATCAATCATGCTTTCACTCACGGAACACCCTTCCAATTGACCATTGTGGGTTATGCACCCCTCGTCGTCCCAAAAAGCCATCAAAAAAGCAGATTTTATTGAATCGTTGGAGGTCATAATCAACCCTGGCACGCGAGCATTTTTTGAGGTGCTGAAAGAAGGCGAAATTGACCTTAAAAAGGTGTAAGCTTTTTTCGAGTAGCACTCGACCTGAAAAATAGGCAAATTATTTCTCTGCAAAAGCTGAATTATTGCAGGTTTCAGGCGAAAGCACTTCCAAAGCAGAGAAATGAATTCATCAATCGCGACTTTTGAAGCATTAGTATAATTTAAGACAAATTTCCCATTGCAGGTAAAAACCGAACCGTCAAAAAACAAGTGCCCAAGCAAATTCGCGAAATCCTCATCCAAAAGGGGGTGCACGATTTCCTTTTCCGCGGAATACTTTTTGGCGAACTTCCCCCAGTTGCGCAACTCAAGGTCTGCGAGCAATTCACTTGCACTTTCGCTTAACTCAACCGAGCATGAATATTTCAAAGCAGTTGCAGGGCTCACGCCCAAAGAAGCGGAAATCTGATGATACGAAAAGCCCTTCTCGCGGAGCGACCTGACCTCTGAAACTTCTGGTTCTGATAAAGTCATGCACAAAAAAAGGATTTCAGAATATAAAGCGCTTCCGAGGGGGCGGGCTTATTGCCGGTGCGGGAATTAATTTTTTGGCTTTCCAATAATCAGCAACAAAGCGAGGAATCCGAATCCGGTTAGAGCCAATACAGGCCCTTGTATTTCAAACACCCATATTTTTACGGTTGAGAGAAGTATAGGTTCATTCAAAAACAACTTTTTCAGTAAGACCATGAGGTCGATAAAAATTGCAGCAAAAGCAAAAATGCAACCCATTGTCCAGGAGATAATCCAGAAACTCTTTTGTTTAAGGTCTAAGAAGTCTCCAGTAACCGGCGATTTTGTTTGTGATTTCTTCTCTTTATCATCATCAGCCACGTTTTCACTTCCCCGCCTTAATCTCCTTCTTCCCGTTCATGTACGGCCGCAGCACCTTGGGGATTTCAAGGGTTTCGCCGTCGCAGTAGGTTTCGGCAATTGCGCGCAAAGCCCTCGATGTGGCCACCATTGTGCTGTTCAGGGTGTGCACATACTCCTTCGAGCCGTCCTTTTTCCTGCATTTTATGTTAGAGCGCACAGCCTGGTAGGTAGTGCAGTTGGAGCAGGAAACGACCTCGCGGTATTTTTCCTCGCGCGGCATCCACGCCTCGATGTCGTACTTCTTCGCGGCGACGGTGCCGATGTCGCCCGTGCAGATGTTGACGACCCTGTAAGCCAAGCCAAGATCCTTGAACAGGCCTTCCGCATTCGCGAGGATTTCCTCGTGGAACTTCCATGTGTCCTCAGGGAGGCAGAAAACGAACTGCTCCACCTTGTTGAACTGGTGGACGCGGAAAATGCCCCGCGTGTCAATCCCGTGCTTGCCTATTTCGCGCCTGAAGCAGGGAGAAACGCCAGCGAGCTTTACCGGCAAATCCTTCTCGCCGAATATTTCGTCCCGGTACATTGCGGCCATCGGGTGCTCAGAGGTTGCAATCAGGTAAAGGTCCTCGGAATCAACCTTGTACATGACATTCTCGAAATCGGCAAGGTCGGTGACGCCTTCATACGCTGGGCGGTTCATCATCAGCGGCGGCTGAATCGCGGTGTAGCCTTTCTCGGCCAGCCTGTCAACCGCAAAGCGAACAAGGGACATTTCAAGCAGGGCAAAATCACCCTTCAGGAAATAAAATCCCTGGCCGGAAGTTTTTGCCGCCCGGGCAAAATCCGCCCACCCATTCTTTTCCAGGAGTTCCCCATGCGGAAGCATCTTGGCATTTGAGGCTTTCCTGCCGACCTCGCGCACTACAACGTTCTCGGAATCGTCCTTTCCCGCAGGAACGGAGTCATGCAGGATGTTCGGGAAGCGCATCAGGAACCAGTCAATCTGTTCCTTGAGCGGCGCGGTTTCCTGCTCAATTCCCTTTATTTTGTCGGGAAGCCCCTTTGCCTCGGCTATTTTGGATTTGAAATCCTTTTTCTGGGCCATCAGCTTGTTGATTTCATCCGTGATTGCATTCCGCTTCTGGCGGAGGGCCTCGGCTTCCTGCAGGCCGCGCCGGTACTTCTTGTCCATTTCCGCTGCTTCTGAAACCCAGTTCAGTTTCTCGGTTTCGCCGCGTCTCTTCAGGTCGGCCTCAATCAAAGCGGGGCTTTCACGCAGGAGCTTTATGTCAAGCATGCAAATAACAACGGCTGGAAGGAATAAAAAACCCTCGAACCGGCTTATTTGCATGCAGCGCGAAATCGTCGTCCTCAGATACGGCCACAGGCATGTGCGCGATTACAGGGTTACGAGCCACTGCTGCCTTGTCGCAAGGGCATTCGGCGCGAACAGGATTGAAGTCATTGGCGAAGAGGACAGGGAAATAGCCAAAACCGTTCAGGAAATGAATGAACGATGGGGCAAGGGGGCGGAAGTGGAATTCTTTGACGATTGGAAAAAAAGGCTCAGCTTCTACAAGCAGAAAGGGTTCGCCCCGGTGCACCTTACGATGTATGGCCTGCCGGTTCAGAACGTTGAGGCGGAACTGGCCAAAATTGACAAGCTGCTCGTCATAATTGGCTCGCAAAAAGTTGAAAGGGAAGTTTACGAGAAAGCGGATTATAATGTTTCTATAACCCTGCAGCCGCATTCTGAAATCGCGGCGCTCGCGGTTTTCCTTGACCGCCTGCAGAAAGGCGCTGAACTCGGAAAGAAATTCGGCGGGGCCAAGATTGAGATTGAGCCGGTCAGCAAGGGAAAGAAAGTACGGCCAATTGGGCAGGAATGAAACCACCACAGATGTTCGATTTAAAAGGAATACGCGGAGGAGGAATACTGTATGGACAAAGCCCCGAAAATCCATGAGCTGCAGATTTGCCAGGACTTCCTCAAATCAGTCGGGGGGGAACATGCAATAGAGCTCGTAAAGATTTGCATCGACAAGAAAAGGCCGGTGAAGGACGAGGAAATCGGGAAGAAGATGCCAAGCCTGAAAATAACCGAGATACGGACTGTGCTCAACAGGCTGCATTACAGGGGCATTGCATGTTACCAGAAAACAAAGAACATCAAGACAGGGTGGTATTCATACACGTGGGAAATCAAGGAGCCAAGGATTGCGGAACTGATAATAGAACAGAGGTCTGAACAGGTGGAGAAAATGCAGAAAGGCCTTGAATTTGAAGGCACCCATGAGTTTTACAGCGGCGGCCAGGGAATGCAGGAATACCCCTTTGAAATAGCCGCGCAATATGATTTCAAGGACCCTGAGACAGGAAAGCCGCTTTCACTTATAGATAACAAGAAAAGGCTGAAGGAACTGACAGGCAAGATAGAGGAACTAAAGAATGAAATGAGCGCGCTTGAAAAGATACTGGACAAAAACGCGAATTCTTGGACAAGGGGGTGTGACAACCAAAATACTTAATTACAACCAAACCAAGAGCAAATAATTACTTTTATTTGAAAATAAGCATAAATTGAATATGAAATTAAATAAAGAGCTAAATTATCGGTTTATTTGCCAAAAAAAGATTTCAAAAGGGTTAATAAAACCATAATAGGATGATATTTGCAGCGGGGTAGGGCAGTCAGGAGTGCCCGTCGGGCTCATAACCCGAAGGTCGGAGGTTCAAATCCTTCCCCCGCTATTCCACTAATATTTTTGCCCTGAAAAACCACGGAAAAACACCATACCGCCAGAAATTGGCGAAACAAGGCAAAATACCAATAATTAAAACAACCTACTTTTCACCCCTAATACACCACGCCAGCAATTAGCCCAAAAAATGCCAGATAAAACCAACTTACAAACCAGGCCAGTCACAGAAACCCGAAAAAAGCAAAAACTGCAACCAATTAAACGCACCCACTTCTTCACACAATAAAATTAAGGCAATGGGCAACAAAAACAAAGCCACTTAAGCCCACTCAAAAATGCTTTGACTCACAACAGGGTTGCATCAAGCCTCGACGGTGCAAAAACAGAACCACTTAAAGCAACTCACTTTTAGCTACATATTTTCTAAATTGTGCCAAAAATACCACAAAACCAGCAAATAAAAGGCATAAATTCGTTTTAAGACGGACAATTGACTAGTAATTACACAACCAAATAACAAAAATTTAGTAATTACTATCAAAACCAATAATTACTTTATTTATAAATAGTAATTACCCTCAAAACAATAATTATTTAAAGGGATTTAAACATATTTCTGGCATGTTTTTAGTGGATTTCTTCAAAAAATTTTTCCGGTCAAAAGGAATTGCCAGGCAGGAAGAAAATGAAAAGCCACTTTACGGGCAGGAAAATTTGCGCGAAGAAATCCACAGCATCTGGGATTACCTGAAACTGAATGAGAACACACAAGCCAGCCACATCATTGCGGTGCTCGGCTTTGACGAATGGATTTCAATGGAAGAAATCATGCGCCGAATCCGCGAGCTTTTCCATGTCGATTACCAGAACGACAGGAGCCTCTACCCATACATAAAAACACTTGTCGATGTGGGGCTTGTCGAAACGCAGAGCACCGGCGGAAAGAAGAAATGGAGAAAAAGGGACACATTAATTAAGCTCAAAACCCCGCCAGAGCGGGAGACAGAAGAGGAAATCGCAAAGGTTGCCGCAAGGAAAGGGTAGGTGGATTTCACCCCGCAGTTCTGGCGGCAAGCAATACACCAGGTATTCACTGGCCCTTCAACGCCCTGTAATCCTCGTAAAATTTCCTCAGTTCCTTATCCTTCAGATAAACTTCCTTGAACCACGGCTCGTTGATTATTGACTCCGCTTCAACCAAGGACGGAACAGCCTTTTCCTGCGGAACAGCTTCCCCCTGCCTGGCTTTTTCGGCAAGCTTTGAAAGATCCGGCAGGCCTTCGCTCCCTAGCGAAGGCTGGAAGAGCCTAGCGATTTGCTCTTTTATTGAAGAGATTACCTGCGCCTCCTCAAGCACTTTTTCATCCATATAAAAGACCGCTTTCCAGTCCCCCTTCACAACCCATGCATGGCTGGGGTTCTTGCCGGTTTTGAAAAAATTATCCAAGGAAGTGAACGCGCGCTGCGGTATCACAACACAATTTTTCCCTGGGCGCAAATAGGGCACATTCGAAAGAATACCCCTGCGGTGGTAATGGTAAGTTTTCCCGTTCGATTTTGTAACATTTTGGGTGTAACCATAGAGCGCACGAAAGAGCTTCTGGTAAGTGTAAGACGAGTGCGGCGTTCCTTCCGGGATGATGAACTTGTATTGGATGAAAAAACCCTTGACCACGTTGGCACCCCGCACTTCCAGTATTCTTCTTATTTAACTATAGTAAGACCATCTTATGTATATTGTATAAACATAAGGTTTTTATTTTTAGGCTCTGTTAAAACCATTGCAAAAAGAGAAAAAATTGCAGAAGGTTCTGGCTTCAGAACCTTCTGTATGGCCTTGTCGGCATTGGCCTCTGTGGCGCTTCTTCCTCTTCCTGTATTGCGTCCGGCCTCGCGGTCTGGCCAACAATCAGAATGTCTTTTGCGGCCCTTACTCTGTTGTATGGTATGCTTTTTTCGCTTATTATTTTCTTTGCTTCTATTTTGCTCCTTGCCTTGAGCGGCTCGGTTGTCACTGTCTCAATCTTGCCCTTCTCTAGGTTTATGACAAGGTCAAAAACCTTGCCCTTATAGTCACCGTCAGCGGTGTAAATATCCATTCCGAATAGCTTTGAAATCCTCACTGTCATTGTCCCTTCCTCCTCAAATTAATGAAAGTGTTGAAATAATAAAAACCACGATATATATAAACGTTACGATACGGCCGCTGGAAATGGCGGGGGTATAAAAAGAAGAGCCCGGTTTTCAGGTGTTTTCTTGTCAATAACACCAGGGGCCGCACCTGTTTGGCCAATGCAATCAAAGTGTGCTCCCTATACCTCTCAAATTATTTTGAGGCCAAAACGCCAAAACAAGCGGCTAAACCAAAAGAAAACAACACCTCTACATAATAGGTTTTTGTTTTGTCTAATTCCGTGAATATCCAGCCACCGTTTCAGAGGGCTATACATAATGTGTTTTGGCTTGGTTGGGGCAAATCAAAGGCATTTGTTTGCCAAGGCCTTGCGGCGGCAGGTTTTTGTTGCCATTACCGGAAGTGCGGGGTTGGTTCAGCCATGAACCCCTCAGGGTCTTGCTTTCACAGCCTGTCAAAAGGGCTCTGCACCTTCTTCAGTTGCTCCGTTGAAACGTGGGTGTAAATCTGCGTTGTGTTGAGGTTGGCGTGGCCAAGCAGCTCCTGGATGTTCCGGATGTTTTCCCCCGCCTCGAGGAGGTGGGTGGCGAAAGAATGCCGTAACGAGTGTGGTGTGATTTCCTTTGTTATCCCCGCGTGGAGCGCAGCCTTGCGCACAATGCGCTGAACGGTATCAGAAGTGATTGGCTTGCCGTTCTTCTTCGAAAAAAGGAAGGGGCTCTTCACCTTTTTGCGCTCCACATATTTCTTTGCCATCGCGCACCAGTTGCGGGAGAGGATAATGATGCGGTCCTTTGCCCCTTTGCCGGATTTGACTTTGCCCATTTTTTCCTTGAAATTTATGTCCTCGGCCTTCATGTTTACGCATTCGCTCACCCGCACGCCCGTGGAGTAAATGAACTGCAGGAGAAGCCTGTTTCGCCCATTCTTTGTCGCGTGAAGCAATTCGCGCACCTCTTCCTTTGTGAGGATTGCCGGCAAGGCCTTTGCTTTCTTTGGCACCTTGACCTCGTCAAGAGCATTCATTTTCAGGTATTCCTTGAAAAAATATTTGAGGCTGGCGTGCACCAGGCCGAGCGTTGCATTCGAGTTCCCCTTTTCCTTGAGGCTAGCCATGTAGCTGACGATGTCACTGCGGCCAACATCCTTTGGCTCTTTCTTCGCGTGAAGGAGGAATCCATCGAGGTAAAGCGTGTACATTTTTATCGTTCGCAACGAGTACCCCGCGATGAGGAGTTCCTGCCTGAACTTTGAGACCCAGCCGGAAACCATTTCATTTGCAGGTGCGGCTGTTTCCTGGTCGCTCCCCCTGTTTTCCCGCGTCTTATCCGCCTCGGCTTGTCCGGTTGGCGCAGAGCCGAAGGCGTTGGCATTTTTTGGGGCTTTTTCCACAACTCGCGGAGCTGGGTTATACTGCATTCCCTTTTCGGGCATCCATAATATTTTCACTTTTGCGAATAAATACCTGCCGATGGGGCGTATTTTACCAGTAGGTTTTTTTTTGCGAATTTGCGCCGCCAAGTTTTATAAACTCTTAATGCATCAATTGTGATTATGTTAGGAAGGAAAAAATCCGAAGGCCGGCCCCTGCCTGAGACAGCGGACATGAAAATCTGGCGCGAGGAATTCAACCAGATGTCCTTGGAAGACCATGACCGCGTGCTGAAGAACCTCGGTCTTGACGATGAGGATGTCGAGGAATTCAACGCAGCTACAAAGGGCGGGAAAAAGCTCGAGGACTTGATGGGTGTTTCTGAAAGCGAAGGGGGCCAAGGCGAAGGCACGGAAATTGCCGATTCCGAAGCAGACGGGGCGGAAGAAGCGGGGTCTGAAGAATCGGCCAGGGACCCTAAACCAACACTGAAAGCGAAGAAAAGGAAGAAGTGATTATTGGGCATTTGCAGGCATTTTTTAGTTTTTATTCTGTTTATGCAAAGCAACCGCCGGAACATCAAAAAGGCATCAAAATCCGATTTGCCTGCGCTCGAGGAGATTTTCCGCCTCGAATTCTCGAAGCCGCCGTACAATGAAAAGTGGGGCAGTAAACTGGCAGCACAGAAAATCGGGAAGTACTTCCGCACCTGCACTATTATGGTTTGCCGCGAGAAAAAGGAAATCGCGGGGTTCATCATTTTCCATACGGACTACTGGTTTGCCGGAAAAATCTGCTTCATTGACGAGCTGGTTGTGCGGGAAGCCTTCCGGGGGAAAGGGGCTGGCAGTGCCCTGCTTTCACAGGTTGAAGCGGAGGCAAGGAAAAGGAAAATGAAATCGACCTATCTTCTTGCCTTGCACGGTTGCCCTGCGCAGGAATTCTACGAAAAGCACGGGTACAACGAAAATAATTGGGTGCTGATGCGGAAGCAGTTGAATCCAACTGCAAGTATATAACTGATTGTTCTTCGGCAATGGGTCCCGATGTTTGGCGCCAGGTAGCAATGGCTTTAGCTTTGCAGGGGTTCACAAATTAGTGGCCCCGATTTTCAATTTGCCCTTTTTATTGTCAACATCAAACACCAAAAAGTTTGTATTGCCGGCCATGTGGTGCTGCTTAAGCTCCCTTATTGCTGCACCAACCATTTCCTTGAGTTTTTCCTTGTCCACTCCTGCTTTCTCGGCCCTTTTACAGAGCTTTTCGCATGCGGCGTGGTCATCCGCTGAAACAGGCTTATTTTTTTCCAGGTAATCCCTGGTGGCAAATAGTGATGGCGCGCCAAAGTATCTCTGTGCATAGGGAAAATGGAGGGCGCCTCGTGCCGATTTCATGGCGCCGGATTTTATCGGAACGAGAGTGAATGTTTTGCACTTGCCGCTTATTTCAGCCGCGAATCTTTCAGCATCAGGTAAACTCCTCTTTTTGAGGGCAAGTTCGGCTGCATTGTCAACAAAAACTGTTTCGCCGGAATGCTTTTTGCGGATTTCCGTAATGGATTCCCTCACGACCGCTTCCCGAAGAGCCTTTAGGGCTTCCCTGAAATCCTTTCTCCTCCGCGTGATTCTCAGTGCGGTTGGCTTGATCCTGCTTGCTTCCCAATGTTTCCTTCTTTCAGCAGTTTCCGCGGTGGGTTTTATCAAGGGCATTTTTTTACCCGCAAGTTTCCGTAATCATCTCATTGCCAATTGCATTTTCAGCCTTTCATTTCACCGCGATATTTCCGCGTAGTGGTAAAGGCTCTGGGCCTGCCAGTACAATGCGAGGCCGCCCACCCCTGAAACCCAGCCGATGAAATAGTATGGAAACGCGTCGAGACTTTTTCCTGCGAGGTGGAGAATGATGCCTTGCATTATGCACCAGATGAAAAGGGATGCGAGGGCAACGCCGTAAATGAAGAATGAAACTGACCTGAGGAAAACCCCTTCGTTCTGGCTCATTTTGGACATGGAGTAATGATGGCCGAGGAGGTATATAAGCTTTTTATCACGTTGCAGGCAAATGCTCTATTGAAGGTAAAGGCCCTGCTGGGCATTAGGCGGCGGGCTTAACATTTGGACGGTTGTTTGGTGGTTTCATGGCAATGAAAGCGGTTCTCTTTGACCTGGACAATACCCTGATTGATTTCATGCACATGAAGAAAATCAGCTGCGAGGCAGCAATCTCGGCAATGGTTGATGCGGGTCTGAAAATGGAAAAGCAGGCCGCTTATGACCTTCTGTTCGAGCTTTATGGCGTGCATGGCATAGAGCACCAGGAAATTTTCCAGAAGTTCCTGGAGAAGGCGACCGGCAAGGTTGATTACAAAATACTCTCGCGCGGAATAAACGCTTATAGAAAAATGCAGGCCGGTTACCTCGAGCCGTATCCCCATGTGCGGAGCACCCTCATTTGTCTCAAGGGAAAGGGGCTGAAGCTCGGCATTGTGAGTGATGCCCCGAAGCTAAAGGCATGGATGCGCCTTACCGAAATAGGCCTCGCGGATTTTTTTGATGTCGTTGTAACCTTGGGGGATACAGGGCGGAGGAAGCCCCATGCAATGCCCTTCCGCGCCGCAATCAGGGCGCTTGGAATGAAACCGGAAGAAATTTTGTTTGTCGGAGACAACCCGATGCGCGACATCGAAGGGGCAATGAAAATTGGCATGAAAACCGCGCTCGCGAAGTACGGCCAGATTTTTCCGGACTCCGGGGGAAAGGCTGATTACGAGTTGAAGGACATTGCGGAGCTGGAACGGATAGTTTGAACGGGGTGGCACGTTGGCAGGGCCTAATAAGTAGCTTGTGGTGGAAATTATGGATTCATCAAAAACCGAGAAAAAGCTCGTTTCAGGCATCAAAAAATTCTTTATTAAGCAGGGAAAATCAAAAGCCGTGCTCGGCCTCAGCGGGGGTGTTGATTCCGCGTTGGTGCTTTCCCTGCTAGTGAAAGCGCTCGGAGAGCGCAACGTAACTGCAATTATGATGCCCAACACCGCGGTGACTAGTGAAAAGAGCACAGAGGATGCCCGAAAACTGGCAGAGGCTCGTGGCGTGGCTTATTTTGTCGTGCCAATAGATAACATGCTTGCGCAACTGGGTGAGCTGCCCTGGAAGCAGAGTGATATTGCAAAGGCAAACCTAGGGCCGAGGGCAAGGGCAGTGGTATTGTATAATTATGCCAACTCCAATGATTGCCTTGTTGCCGGAACAGGGAACAAGTCAGAGTATTATATGGGCTACTTCACAAAGCACGGGGATGCCGCAGCGGATTTCTTTCCAATAGGGGGCCTGCTGAAGAAAGATGTAATGGCTCTCGCGAAGCACATGGGCGTTCCGCGGGCGATAATTGAAAAGGCCCCGAGTGCGGAGCTGTGGCTTGGCCAGGAAGACGAAAAGGAACTGGGGCTGAAGTACGAGGACCTTGATGAATTGCTTCCGCTGCTGCTCTCCAGAAAAAAAATCCCGGAAGGAAAAAAGGAAGTTGCAGAAAAAATCCTTGTGCAGATGAAGGCTACGGGGCACAAGAGGAAACAGGCGGAAATAATTTTGCCCTGAGTGAAGGCATCAAAATATTTGGGCATTATTTTTTTAATATGGCTTTGGGCTACAGGCTCAATTTTTCCTGCCTGCAGTCACCAATTTGCCATAAGTGCAATCCTTCAATTTTTTTATTTTGTATTTTTTTGCAATTACTTGAGCTCGAAGTTCAGCGTGGAGCCAATGGGCAACTCTTCCTCGTCAATTCCGCTGACGCTCATGCCCACAATCATGCCCTTTTTGGCTGACCTGCCGTATTTGGACTCCAAAGAGACAACTCTAACCTCTTTGTCGCCAAAACTGGCTTTCATGTTCTCCGCGACAAAGCCATCTGCGACTTCGGCCAATATGAACACGTCATCGTGGGAATAGAATCTGCACGCCTTTTTCACGACAGCAGTTCCTTTTCCTGCCCCGTCTCGGAGCATCCTCTGGTTTAACCGGCTTTCAGGGCTTGAAACCAACGCGTTGGGGTTGTTGTAGAAATCATTCCTTCCGTTTGCAAAGGTGAGGGTAATAAGGCTCATTTTCGTCTCCTCCATTAAAAATGGCACTAAATACAACGGACAGGACATTAATATCCCCTGCGGGGGCTTAAAGCAAACAATAATGCGGTGATTAATTAGCTTTTCGAACTTTGGTGCTTCATTTTTGGCTTTTTTTTCGTTGATTTGCGTGTTTTTTCATTCCATTGAGTGGTTTTCTTAACCATTTTGCCGTTAATTGTTCCGCGAAAATCAGCGGCAAGGCAACTTTTGAGGGGTGCAAAGCCTATGCCCCCATTACTTTGCCTTGAGGCTTCAACTGCTTCTTTGGCTTTTGGTCATTGGCGGGCGTGTTATGCCCGCTTTTGGGTTGGGGGTCATTTCTTTGCAAACACTTTCTCGGCTTCCTTTTCTACCGCGAGCACCGCACCGCGAACCGCTTCCGAGGCATCCCATTCAACATGCTTCGCGTGAAGCAATGCCTCTCCGCCGCCTACAATGACCTTGACATGTGCCTCGACCTGTGACCTCTGGCTGTCTTTTTTCCTCTGCACGTGGCCTTCCTTGAAGTGCACTTCCATTGCAATGGGCCTGTGCAGCCTCTTTTCAAGCTTGTCATATCCCTTTTCAATTGTCGCCTGGACCGCAGCCCTGTCAATGCCATGCACCTCAGGCATGTTAGAAACCTGGATGCCCCTTGTTGCCGTTTCCATTCAATCACCCGTGATAGGAAATAGGCGCTCTTGTTTAAAATTTTATGGGGGCGTTTGTGCAATCCATCCTCTGGGCGGGCCCGTTTGTGGAGGGCCTTCCTGCCAAACATTTTTCTTTGGGTCGCATTAAATAATTCAAATATCTCCGCACTCGGGGCGGAACATCATTTAATGGTGTGGCTTGATGGCTTGTAGGATTGCAGTCCCAATCATGGGCAAAACAATTGCCGAAGCAAAGAGGCAGGTTGCAGAGGCGGGCAAAGCGGCAGACCTTATCGAGCTTAGGCTTGACCTCATAGGAGGGCTGCTGAAAAAGCCCGGTGCGGTGCGCATGCTGGTTAAAGCCTGCAGCAAACCAGTTATATGCACCTGCCGCCCTTTGGCGGAAGGCGGCGCATTCAAAGGCAGCGAGGTGGAGCGGGCTGTTTTCCTCGGAAGGGCGGTTGTTGCAGGCGCGGATTTTGCCGATGTTGAATTTTCGAGCTCTTCTTTTTTCAGGAAAAGCATTCTCTCCCTGGCAAAAGAGCACGGGGCGAAAATAATCTTGTCGCGGCATTTCCTCAAAGGCACCCCTGCGAAAAAATCCCTTGCCCGGCTTTTTTCAAAAATGTCCAGCCTCAGGCCATTTGCAATCAAAATAGTGTGCACTTCAAACGGCGAAAAGGACAACAAAACAATCCTGGACTTTGTGGCAAGGCATAAAAACTGCAAAGGGAAGCCGAAGCTCATTGCATTCTGCATGGGCCGGAAGGGAACTGCCTCAAGGGTGGAATGCGCAAAGGCGGGGGCTTTCCTCACTTTCGCTTCACTCGCGGCAGGCAGGGAATCCAGCAGGGGTCAAATTCCAGTCGAGGGGCTGAGAAAATTATTGCATAGCTGAAATTATCGCAAAAGTTACTGCGGAAATAATTGCCCGATTATTCAAGTTCTTCAAGCGTTTCAACAACCGCTCCGCACGCCGCCTCGATTGTTTCCTTTTCAAGGCATAGCGACATCCTGAAGTGCCTCCCGAAATCCCCGAATGCGGCACCCGGGACCATTGCATAACCCATGCCAAGCATTGTGTCGAGGAACTTAAGCGTGTCACTCCCTTCCGGCAGGCGCGGGAAAAGGTAAAAGCCCGCATCGGGCCGCGTGAATTCAAGATGGCCTGAAAGGATTTTGGCTGCGGCTTCTGCGCGGAGAACGCATTTTTTCCTTGCCTCTCTGGCGGCGGTTTCCCCGTATTCAATCGCCTTCTCCGCGCATGCCTGTATGAAAACAGGCACGTTCGTGAAAGTGATTTGGTTCAGCGAAACCAGTTCCTTTGCCTTTGCTTCAGGCACAACAACATAGCCGATGCGCCAGCCTGTCATTCCGAATGTTTTTGAAAAGGTGTTCGCAACAAAAACCCCGCCGGAGTTTCTGAATTGCCGTTCCCCCATTTTTTCGAATGCAATGCCCCTGTATGCATCGTCCGCAATCACCGTAATGCCCCGGCTTTCCGCGAATCCAATGACCGCGTTCTCTTCCTTTTCGCTGAATGCCTTTGAAGTCGGATTTGCGGGGCTGTTCAGCACGAGCAGCTTTGTCCCGGCATCAACCGCGTTCTCTAGGCCCCCGAGGTCAGTTGCCCATTTTTTCCCCATTTCGAGGCCTATTGCCCTGAATTCCGCGCCAAAGGATTTTGCCATCAGTTCGTAGGCGCTCCAGTGCGGGGAAAAGGCAACAACATTATCGCCCCGCGAGAGGCATGTTTTCATCAGCGCGTAAATCCCCCATTTCGAGCCAGGCGTTATTACGATGTTTTCGGCCCTGCCGCCGTGAAGCTCGGCGATTTTTTCGCGCAGTGAAAGCTCGCCCTGCGCGCTGCCATATTTTGTTTTGCCCCCTGCAATCGCATTTTCCGCTGCCCGGATCGCTTCCAGTGGAGGGCCCCAGTCAGGTTCCCCGACATTGAGCTTCGCAATCTTCGCCCCTTTCCTTTCAAGGGCGAGCGCCTTCTCGTACGTTTCGTAAAGGCCGTTGCTTCCCTGGGCCAGCTGCCCCGTCCATGCTTTGCCATTTTGCATTCAATCCCCCCTCATGCGGATTCAAGTCGCTGGCAGGTCACTTTATGTTCTCCCTCAGCCTTGCTAGGAACTTTTTCGCCTCTTCCGTGTCCCTCGCCATTATTATGTGCTTGAGGTGCTCCATCCTGGAGTTTATGCGGTCAATCTGGCGCGGGGAGTGCCTGTTGAAAAGTATTTCGCAGATGAGGCTGTCATCCTCCCCGAGAAGGCCCTTTGCAATCGCGAGGTGCCTGCCAAATGTAGTGCCGGGCACCACCGTTGCATTTATGCATGATGCAAACACCAATGAAGAGAAGAAAGGCGTTGTCAGCGAGTAGGCCATCATCCCGTCATGCTCGTTGAAAGTGTAATCCGAAACATTCACTCCGCGCTCAGCAAAAAATTCCCTGAAAAAAACCGACGCCTTTTTGTCCGAACCCTTTATTATTATCGCATTTTCCCCTTTCGGGGTGTTCATGCTGGCAAAGGTAGGGCCGAACATGGGATGCATTGAAAGGAATGGCAGGCCTGCCTTTGCATAAAACTCTTCGAGGCCATCCTTTATGGATGCAACATCGCAAAGTATGCATTCCTCTCCAATGTGCGGCATTGCCTCATTGAACGCGCTTATTGTGTTGCCGAGGCTCACCGCATTGACAAGGATTTCCGGCTTGAAACCTTTGGCGTCATTTATTTTTGCGAGGGGGGCGCACCCCGCTTCCGCGAGGCCGAGGGCCTTTTCCTCATGCCTGTCGAAAACCGCTACTTTGTTCCCTGATTTGGCTAACTCACGGCTAATCCACGAACCCATTTTGCCGCAGCCCATTACAATGCACCTCATTTTTCCGCCTCTGCGCCCCAGGATTTTGCCAATTTTTCCATTGCCCTGTTCATTTCTTTGCCCCCCTGTAGCAGCCGAGGAGCTTAATCCACCCTGTGTGCTGCTTTGCCTTTTCCATCGCCCCAAGTATCTTTTCATCCTTGCCGGAGCCAAGGAACTCCATTATGAACCCATAGGAATTTGGCTCGTTCCTGAGGGGCCTTGACTCTATCTTTGTCAGGTTTATCCCCGCATCAGAGAAATCCCTGAGTATTGAAACCAATGCCCCTGCCTTGTGGCTCAGGGCAAATGTGACTGTGCATTTGTCCCCCTGTTCCTTCTGCATTTCTCTCGCGATTATGAGGAAGCGTGTTGTGTTGCCGTCATTTTCCTCGATATTTTCCTTGAGGACCTCCATGCCGTATATCTCCGCGCATAGCCTGCTTGCAATCACCGCAGTCGCTCTTGGCTTCTCGCGCAGCAGCATCATCGCGGCCCCGGCGGTGTCATAATAAGGCCTTGCCTCAAGTTTATTCCTCTCAAGGAATGCCCTGCACTGTCCCAGTGCCTGGGGGTGCGAAAAAACCGCCTTTACATCGCGGTAATCAGTTTCAGGAAGGGTTAGGAGGCAGTGGTGAATCGGCATCAGCACTTCGCCGACAATGAAAAGCCCGGAGGACATGAGCAGGTCTGTGGCCTGGTCCACATGGCCCTCAATAGAGTTCTCTATCGGCACAATCCCGAAATCCAGCTCCCCGCCCTTTACCCGGCTGAACACATCGTTGAATTCCCTGCAAGGTATCCCTATTGCATCCTTGCTGAATTTCTGCAATGCCATTTCACTGTAAGCGCCATGTTCCCCCTGGAAACCTGCAAGGGCATTGCTCTTTTCCTGGAGCCGCTTGGATTCCTCTATGATTTCCCTGAAAATCCTCGCGGAAAATTCCTTGGGCATTACGCCCCTCGCACTTGCCTCGGCATTGCGTATTACCTCGGATTCCCTTTCCGCGTCCCCGCAGGCAAGAGAATCGCTTTCCTTGCCTGAAATTTCTTTGGCAGGGCTTTGCTTCAGCCTCTTTGCCATTAGCGCGAGCTCCATTCTAGAATTCATGAGCCCTGAAAGCTCGCGGTCAATCTGGTCTATCCTTTTCCTTACCTCTGCAATCCCCATCTAATCACCCCGAACCCTTTTTGCATTCTGCTCCAGCAGCATGAGGTCAGCGAGCACGATTGAGGTTGCTGCCTCCACTATCACGGGGGCGCGGAGGGCAATGCAGGCGTCATGCCTGCCGCTAACAGAAAGTTCAGTCGCATCGCCTTTTGCGAGGTCAAATGTTTTCTGGGCTTTCCTCGTGCTTGAGGCAGGCTTTATTGCGACCCTGAAAAAGATTTCATTCCCATTTGAAATTCCGCCGTTTACCCCGCCATTGTTGTTTGATTCGGTTTTTCCTGAAGCATTAAGGATTGCATCACTGGCTTCGCTGCCCCTCATTTTCGCAATTCTGAAGCCTGCGCCGAATTCTACGCCCTTCACCGAAGGAATGGAAAATACCGCGTGGCTTACCAATGATTCCAATGAGTCAAAGAAAGGCTCGCCAAGGCAGCAGGGCACTCCCGACGCCCTGCATTCCAAAATTCCGCCGATTGAATCCCCTTCTGCGAGTGCAGATTCGATAGCTGCGCGCATTCCTTCCTCCCCGGTTGCCCCCCCAGCCTCAACGACCCTTGCGTCTACCTTGATTTTACCGAGGATTTTCTTTGCAATAACCCCTGCAGCGACAATGCCGAGGGTGAGCCTCCCTGAAAAATGGCCCCCGCCCCTGTAATCGCTGAATCCGCCGAACTTCTGCATTGCGACAAGGTCAGCATGCCCAGGCCTCGGGGCTGACTTGATTTTTTCATACACAGGGGAATCAGCACCCCTATTTTCGAACATCACCATAATCGGGGCGCCTGTTGTTTTCCCGTTGAAAACCCCGCTCATGATCAAAGGCGCATCGGCTTCTTTTCTCGGAGTTGTTCCCTTTGCTCCGCTTTTCCTCCTCTCAAGGTCAGGGAACATGTCCTCCTCCCTAAGAGGTATGCCTGCAGGGCAGCCGTCAACAACGACCCCGACGCATTTCCCGTGCGATTCCCCGAAAATGCTTGTCCTGAATATTCTCCCCAACGAGTCCATTTCATCCCCTCCAGCCTTGATGCAATTCAATAAACACTTCAATTGCCGCAGGCATTTTCATCGCCTCATCCCTTCAAGGTCCCTGAAAAAGCCAGGGTATGATTTTGAAACGCAATCTTCCCCTTCAATGTGAACCCCTTTTTCCGATGTGAGGCCGGCTACAGCGCATGCCATCGCAATCCTGTGGTCATTGTGCGAATCAACAGTCCCTCCTGCGAGCTTTTTCCCTCCCTGTATTTCAATGTAATCTCCATCCACCCTGAGGCTTGCGCCCATTTTGGAAAACTCCTCCACGAGGGAAGATGCCCTGTCGCTCTCCTTGTGCGCCAGCCTCTCCGCCCCTTTTATCCTGCTCCTGCCTTTGCAGGCGCAGGCCAATGCAGCAAGCGGGGGGAAGAGGTCAGGGCAGTCAGTTGCGTCGAAATAAAATGATTTAAGCTGGCCAAAGGGCTTTTCAGCAACAACAAAATCCTTGCCCTTGCCGACTTTTGCCCCAGCGGCCTCAAGCACCCCCAGAATCTTCCTGTCCGGCTGGAGCGAGTCCATGCGCAGGTCCGTGACCTTCACCATGCCGCAAATTGCCCCTGCCACAAGAAGGAACGAAGCACCGGACCAGTCCCCCTCGACCGTGAAATCCCCCGGAAAATACCTTTGATTGCCGCCAATAAGGAACCTTTCATAATTTTCATTTATGATTTTCACCCCGAAGCATGAAGCAACTTTGATTGTCATCGCAGCATACTCCCTGCTCTTCAGTACGGCCACATCAATAACCGAATCCGCACCACAAACCGGGAGCGCAATGAGCAGGCCTGTGAGGAACTGCGAACTCACGGCGCCGTCAACTTCAGCCTTCCCGCCCCTGAGAGGGCCCCTCACGGTAACAGGCAATTTTCCGCCTGAAGAATTGAACCTAACCCCCAAAGAGACGAGCGGCTTCTCAGCCATCCCCATCGGCCTCGAGGCGAGGGGGCCTTTCCCCGTAATTGTGAATTCTCCGCCCGAAAGCGAAGCTACCGGAGTGAACATTCTCGCGCAGAGCCCTGATTCAATGCAATCAATCGTCCCGCCTGCAGGTCCAGGAATTCCGCGGCCTTCAACCTCGACGCAATCGCCACTCACACTCACTTTCGCCCCTAATGCCCTTATTGCGCCGATTGCTGCGGCGGAATCATCGCAAAATGACGGGTTAAGAATCCTCGATTTGCCCCTTGCAAGGCATGCAATCGCGAGCGCCCTCTGCATAACGCTCTTTGATGGCGGAGCCCTGGCAATGCCATCGATTCCATCTGCAGGCTCAACGAATTTCACGCAGTATCACCTCCGCTATTTCCTTTGGATTCCTTTTTTCCCCGCTCACGACCAAATCTGCCGCGCAGGCATAATGCCCAATCCTTTCGGAAAGTAGCTTCCTTACAGAGTCTTCCCTGTTTTCTCTTCCGAGGAGCGGCCTCGTGGAATCGTTTCCAACCATTTCCAAAATCCTGCCGACGCTTGAAGCAAGCAGCACAATGTTGCTGTGCCTTCTGAGGGACTCGGCGTTTTTCGGGTCAATAACCGCGCCGCCTCCGCAGGCTATGGCTGAATTCTCCGCAGATTCAAGCTTCAGGATTTCGGCGGATTCAATCCCCCTGAAATGGGCCTCGCCAAAGCGCGCAAACAAATCCGCAACCTTCCCGCCTGAATTCTTTTCAATCCCCGCATCTGTGTCGATTGCCCTCATTCCGGATGCCCTCGAAATTTCCAATGCAACCGAGGACTTGCCCGTGCCCATGAAGCCAATGAGTGAAATGTTCGTTTTGTTCTTTTTCCCGTTTTTTTGTTTCCCTTGCCCGGATTGGCCGGAATAAAGCGCGGAGCGCATCGCCCCCAGCGGTGCCTTTTTGCCTGTGAATATTTCAAAGGATTTCGCCCCCTGGAAAAGGAGCCACTCCCTGCCGTCAATCAGCCTGCAGCCCTTTTTTTCCGCATAATCCGTGAGCGTTGATTTTGATGAGTAATTCGCATCCAGCACCGTGGCATTTTCCGGCAATAACTTTTCAGGGATTATCTCCCCGGTGCCTGTGACTGCGGAAATAATTATCCCGGCACCAGGAATCGATTTTTCCAAATCGCCGGGGGAAAGCGTCCCATAATCGCAGCCGAAAGAACCTGAAATTTCCCTTGCTTTTTCAACGGTCCTGTTCAGCACAGTAACATTCGCGCCTTTACCCAGCAAGGCTATAACCGCGGACCTTGCCGCCCCGCCTGCGCCGATTACGCAGGCATTTTGCCCTGAAATATCCGCCCCATTATTCCTCAGTGCTTCAGCAACCCCGAAAACATCGGTATTGAAGCCGGAAATTCCCCTGCCGTTCCTGCCGGAAAGCATGGCGCAGTTCACCGAACCGGTCTTTTCGGCAAATTTGTCCTTTTTTCCGGCTAGCCTGAAAAAGCATTCCTTGAAAGGGGCAGTGATGTTCATTCCAGCCGCCCCGAGCATTGCAGCGGTTTCAACCGATTCTTCCCCGCTATCCGCGGCAATCCTGACATAATGGGAATCCATCGAAAGCTCATTGAAAGCCGCGTTGTGCATCTGCGGGCTCATGCTTTGGAACACAGGCTTTCCGGTTACAGCAAACAGTTCCATCCAACCACCAATCAATCGCTCTGCCGCCCAATTATAGCAAACGGTAGAAATCTTTAGATAAAAAATTACCGTTTGCTATCTATCAAACCGCGTTTGATGCTGAAAGACTTTCGCGGTTTGATATAATCCTGTTTTTCGATGTCCTCCAACGCCGTCTCAATCTCACCCAGTTCGATTTTTTCGATAACCGGCTTTCCAATGCCATTCAGCAGCACCATCCGGCAAGCCCCGTTGCGCCTCTTCTTGTCTTTCCTTATGGCATCAAAAACAAGGGCTTTGTCAAAATTTGCCTTGGCCGGCAGCCCGGCTTTTTCCAGCAAATTAATTATCCTGCAGGCATCCGGTTCATTCAGCAGCCCCCTAGAAACCGAAATTTTAAGTGCTACGGCCATGCCAATACTCACGCCATTGCCGTGCGGGATTCCCGCCGCTTTCTCCAATGCATGGCCTACAGTGTGCCCGAAATTGAGCTTCATGCGCTCCCCGCCTTCAAGCTCGTCCTTCCCGACAATGCTCGTTTTGACCTCAATGGAATCAGAAATCAGCTTCTCAAGCATGGCAGGGCTTGCTTTGGCCGGGCTTATTAGGGCGCCAATGTTCTTCTCAAGATAATCAAACTTTTCCCCTCCTGAAATCGCAGCGTGCTTTATCATCTCCGCGAGCCCGTTACCCAGCTCGCTTTCCGGCAACGTTTCCAGAAAGTCAAAGTCAATTAGCACAAACCCCGGCTGCCTTGTTGTGCCGATGAGATTCTTGTAGCCCCCGAGGTTCACCCCGTTCTTTCCGCCGATTGACGCGTCAACCATTGCGAGCAATGTTGTCGGCACGAATCCAACCCCCAACCCCCTGAGATAAGTCGCCGCTGCAAATCCTGCGATGTCACATACAATGCCGCCGCCAACGCCCACAATTATTGCAGACCTGTCCAGCTCAAGGCCGAGGAATTTCCGGAAAAGCCCCATTGCAGTTTCCATTGACTTTGCGGCTTCGCTCGGGCTGATTTCAATTATTTCAGCCCCGGATTCCGCCAGCTTCCCGCCGTGCAGTTTCGCGGCATTCGCATCCGCAACCAGCACAACTTTACCCTCGCCGCAGTATTTTGCCAGGTTGCCGAATTTTTCATTGGCAATAATCCTGCAGACCCCCGTGCCTGCTTCAAGAGTAATTTCTTTCACTGATTTTCCCCCTTGTTTAGCCTCTCCATATGCCCTATTAATGGCCGTATTTTTGCCATCATCGCGCTGAACCGCTCAGGAGTCATTGCCTGCTCCTTGTCGCTCATCGCGTCCTTTGGCTTCACATGCACCTCGACCATCAGGCCGTCAGCCCCGCACGCTACCGAGGCAAGGCTCATCCCCTCGATGAGCTCTATTTTTCCTGTGCCGTGCGTAGGGTCTGTTATCACTGGCAGGTGTGTCAGCTGCCTTGCCGCGACAACAGCGCTCAGGTCAAGGGTGTTCCTCGTAAATGTCTCGAAAGTCCTTATGCCGCGCTCGCACAAAATTACGTTCATGTTGCCCTCGTTCAGGATGTACTCCGCGCAATTAATCCATTCCTCAATTGTCGATTGCATGCCGCGCTTCAGCAGCACCGGCTTGTCCGTCTTGCCCACTTCCTTCAGGAGCGCGAAGTTCTGCATGTTCCGCGCCCCTATCTGGAGCACGTCCGCGTACTCGCACACCCATGAAACATCCCTCGTGTCAAGGACCTCTGTCACAATCGGGAGCCCTGTAACTTCCTTTGCCTTTGCAAGCAGCTTCAGGCCCTTGAACCCGAGGCCCTGGAATGCATAAGGCGATGTCCTTGGCTTGAAGGCGCCTCCGCGCAGCATGTCCGCCCCCGCATTCTTCACCGCAATCGCCGTTTCAACAACCTGTTCCTCGCCCTCAACGCTGCACGGCCCGGCAATAACAGTAAAGCCGGCGCCAACATTCACCTTGCCGACTTTCACTATTGTCCTCTTGCCGTTCGCAGCCGCGAGCTTTATGCCCTTCAGTTCCATGCCAACACCTTTGCCAACCATCATTTCCGTATTGTTATTTCCCTCTGCAGTCCTAATCTCGCATCCAGCCCCGCGGCTGCCCTTCCAAAAAAGCCAACGCAAAAAAATTGGTTTGAAAAAGCAGCTGCGTTTGGCCAATTCACCAAAACGCATAGCCAAAGCTGAGATAATAAAAGTTATTTCCTGTCCATGTTTTCGAAAAAGCCTTGGCCATCAGGACACCATTTGCTCTAACCCTTATGTTTCATCCTCTTTTTAAACGCTATCCCCGCCAGATGCACAATTTCATCCATTTTGCCCGTGGCCCGCCAAAGGCCCCCGTTATTTGCCTGTCGCTTTTGCCATTTTTCCGGCAAACCCCATCGCCGCCCCAACTGCCCCTTCCATATCAATATCCCCGTCAGGCCCGATGAATTTCGAGTAGATGTTGATGATTTCGCTGCCGACAATGACACCGTCCGCGCCGGCTTCAAGGTAGGCTTTTGCCTGCTCCGCGTTCGAAACCCCGAATCCAACAAATAATTTTTTGCCATTTCCCGCGAGTTTGCGCATGCGCTTAACGAATTCAAGGCTTTCTTCGCCAACATCCCCCCTCGCGCCGGTGGTCCCCTTTGCGGAGACGAGGTAAGTGAACGAAAAACCGCTTTTCCCCTGCGATGCAATAATTTCCTTCGCCCTTTCAGGAGGGGTGTTCTGTGCCACCAACCAGATTATTTCTATCCCATGCCTTGCCGCCATTTTTTCAAATTCAGGGTCCTCCGCGAAAGGCAAATCAGGGATTATCAAAGCCTGCGCCCCGGCTTCCTTCATTCCGGCAAGGAACCTTTCTTTCCCGAATTTGAAAATGATGTTGTAATAAGTCATGAAAGCAATCGGCACCGCAATGCCGTCTTTTCGCAGGGCTGCAACGAATTCAAGGGCCTTTGCGGGGGTGGCCCCATGCTTCAATGCCCTTTGCGATGCCCCCTGTATTGCCTTGCCGTCAGCAATCGGGTCGGAGAAAGGTATCCCTATTTCCATCAGCGAGGAATATGGCGCGAGAGCCTTCACAAGCCTGGAACTGAACCCGGTGCCCGGGTCTCCAAAGCATATATATGGGACAAAAGTCATCACATTCCCCCGTCCAAAAATTTCACCTCATTGCCAGCCATTCATAACCCCCCGGTTATTTTTGAAACCTGTTCGACATCCTTGTCCCCTCTCCCTGAGAGGCACACAATCGCGGCTTCGTCTTTCTTGGCTTGCGCGGCGATTTTCGGCAGGTAAGCAATTGCATGAGCTGATTCCAGCGCAGGAATTATGCCCTCGCATTCCGAAAGCAACTTGAAAGCGTCAAGTGCCTCTTCATCAGTCACGTTCACATACTTCACCCTGCCTTTTTCGTGCAGCATTGAATGCTCAGGGCCGACTGCGGGGTAATCAAGGCCCGCTGAAACTGAATGCGTGTCCCTCACCTGCCCGTTTTCATCCTCGAGCAGGTAAGTCATTGTGCCGTGCAGAACCCCTTTCTGGCCGTCCCCGCTGAGGCGGGCAGCGTGCTTTCCCGAACCAATTCCGTGCCCGCCAGCTTCCACCCCGAACATCTTTATTCCCGCGCACCCTGCATTTGCCGCCTCGCTGTCGAGGAAAGGCCCGAAAAGGCCAATCGAGTTGCTGCCGCCGCCGACGCATGCAACCAAATAATCAGGAAGCCTTCCCTCTGCCTCCATTATCTGTTCCATGGCCTCCGAACCAATGATGGATTGGAAGTGCCTCACAATTCCCGGATAAGGATGCGGGCCCAAAGCAGAGCCGAGTACATAATGTGTTGTGTCAAAGTTCGCGGCATAATCGCGCATTGCCTCATTTATTGCATCCTTCAGCGTCCTTGAGCCTGCATCAACAATTTTCACTTCAGCGCCGAGCAGTTTCATCCTGTAAACGTTGAGGCCCTGCCTTTTCGCGTCATCAGTGCCCATGTAAACAGTGCACTTCAGCCCGAGAAGTGCTGCAGCGGTCGCGGTTGCGACTCCGTGCTGGCCCGCGCCTGTTTCTGCAATCACCCTTGACTTGTCCAACCGCTTTGCAAGGAGGCACTGGCCAAGGGTGTTGTTTATCTTGTGCGAGCCCGTGTGGAGCAAATCCTCGCGCTTCAAATAAATTTTCATTCCAATCTTGCGGCTCAAATTTGATGCAAAATAAAGCGGGGTCGGCCTTCCTGCATAATGTGAAAGCAACCCGTTCAGCTCCGCGTTGAAAGCCTTGTCGCAAATCGCCTTTTCAAATTCCCTTTCAAGGCTTTCGAGGACAGGCACGAGCAGTTCAGGCACGAACATTCCGCCGAAATCCCCGAACCTCGATTTTTGGCTTTCCTGCAATTCTTTCGCCATTTCAACACCCGAAAAATGCCCCTGCACCGGATTGCTCTGGCCTGTTTTGGCAGCCTTCAATTCCCTCGCTTTCGCCCCGATGTCATCGGATTTCCATATCGCCGTGCCAACAAGGATTCCCCCTGCTCCCGCGGCCATCAAAAACTCGGCGTCCTGCCTGCTGCGCACCCCGCTCTCGCTTATCAGGGGCCTGTCAATTGTTGCGGCCTTCGAAATTTCTTCCACGAGCCTTTTGGTGTGGCCCAGGTCAACTTTGAGGGTCTTCAGGTCCCTGTTGTTAATGCCCAAAACGTCCGCCTTTGTCAAGAGTGCCTGCTTTAATTCCGCCGAATCATAGCACTCCAGCAGGACTTCCAATCCGAGAGAATGTGCCTTTCCGATGAAATTGTCCAAATCAAACCCGCAGCGCTTCGCAACCGAGGCAACGAGCAGGATGCAGTCCGCGCCGTAAAATGCTGCCGCCTCAATCTGCCTTTCATCAAGCACGAAGTCCTTGAACAGCACAGGCAGGCCAGAGTGTTCCTTCACAATCGGAATGTGGCCGAGATTGCCCCTGAATATTTTCGGCTCAACCACGACAGAAACCGCGTCAGCCCCAGCTTCCCTGAAAGCAGAGGCCGCTGCTGGCACATCGATGCTTTCAAATGAATACTCTCCTGCCGGGGAAGCATGCTTTATCTCCGCGATGAGGCTGAAGCTGTTTCGCTTCAGGGCGCGGAGCAGCGAGGCCTTTTTCACCCCCGGCCTTGAAGCATTGCGCGTGTCATAATAGCCAGAGGCAACGTTTTCCCTTGCCTGCCCAATGAACCTGTCAAGGATGTCTGCCATCATATCCCCCCAACGATTTCAACCGTTCAAGTTTCCCCAGTGCCTCTCCGCTGTCAATTGAAACCTTCGCCATCTCAACCCCATCCTTTACCGAAAGGGCCTTCCCAGAAACGTAAATAGCCGCCCCAGCGTTCAGGAGAACAATATCCCTTGCAGGCCCTTTTCCGCCGGAGAGTACCCCTAGAATGATTTTCGCGCTCTCATCTGCATCTTTCACCTTCAGTGCATCAATGCCCTGTCTCTTTAAACCAAAGTCCTCCGGCCGTATTATGCTCTTGTTCGTTTTTCCGCCCCGGACCTCGATCGCAATTGTGTCAGAGCCTATCCCGATTTCATCGGTTTCGGAACTGACGACCAGGGCCCTTTCCGGCCCGAGCAGTGCGAGGCTTCCGGCAACTTTTTCAAGCGACTGCGCATCCGCGACCCCGATGACCTGCCTCTTTACCGAGGCAGGGTTGCACAACGGCCCGAGAATGTTGAATACTGTCCTGAAACCGAGCTCTTTCCTAACGGGGCCGACATTTTTCATTGCCGGGTGGAAAGCCGGGGCGAACATGAAAGTTATCCCCGTGCAGGCAATCTGCCTTTCCGCATTCTCGGCATTCAATGCCATCCTTACGCCGAGGCATTCAAGCACATCAGCGCTTCCACATTTGCCAGAAGCAGCCCTGTTGCCATGTTTTGCGACAATGCACCACGCGCCTGCCGCGACAAAAGCCGCGCATGTCGAAACATTGAAAGTCCCTTTCCCGTCCCCGCCTGTGCCGCAGGTATCGATGCAATCCTCGGGGGGCTTGACTTTCACCATGTTTTCGCGCATCACCCCCGCAAAAGCGGTTATTTCCTCGGCAGATTCCCCCTTCATTTTCAACGCAGTGAGGAACGATGCAATGCCTGGCGGAGAAACATTTCCCGCCATTATTTCAGACATGCCCGCCCTTGCTTCTTCGGCCGTGAGATTTTCGGCGTCTGCCAATTTTGTAAGGATTTGCACAAAATTATTTACCTGTTCCATTCATGTCCGCCCCGTGCCAGGATTTTGCCCAACGCAAAGAAAGTTTTCAAATATTTTTTCCCCGCCTTCGGTGAGGATTGATTCAGGGTGGAACTGCACCCCGAAAATAGGCAGTTCCCTGTGCCTTATACCCATTATGGCCTTGTCGTCAAGGCTCCTCGCGGTAACTTCAAGGCAATCCGGCAAAGAGGATTCATCAACAACGAGCGAATGGTATCTCATCGCTTTCAGCGGGACCGGAATGCCCGCAAAAATCCCCTTTGCGTCGTGTTCCACACTGCTCGCCTTTCCGTGCATCGGCTTTGCAGCCCTCGTTATTTTCCCGCCAAAGGCGCTAGCAATTCCCTGGTGGCCGAGGCATACCCCGAGAATAGGGGTTTCGTTCCCAAGCTCAAGGATGACTTTTTCGCACACGCCGAAATCCTCCGGCCTTTCAGGGCTGCCAGGGCCGGGGGAGATTACTATTTTGTCAAACCCGCCATTGCGGATGTCCTCCAGCGAAATTTCGTTGTTGCGCTTCACAATGGTTTCCGCCCCGAGCTTTCCAAGTGACTGGAAAATGTTGTAAACAAAGGAATCGTAATTGTCCAGCAGAAGCACCCGCTGGCCGCCAGCGCCGGAATCACCCATATCCCTCACCGTTCCTGAAAAAGCAGTCAATTAGCACCCTTGCCTTGCTCTCGGTTTCCATGAATTCGCGCTCAGGCACAGAATCATAGACGATGCCCGCCCCTGCCTGCACATAAGCCTCATTCTTGTTCGCGTAAAGTGACCTAATCCCGATTGCAAAATCGGCGTTTCCGTTTGAGGAAAAATAGCCGAATGCCCCGGCATAAGGCCCGCGCCTCATTTTCTAGAGCTCTCCGATGATTTCAGTCGCCCTTATTTTCGGGGCTCCTGAAACAGTGCCGGCTGGGAAAATCGCCCTGAACGCATCAAAAGAATCCTTTCCTTTTGCCAGCTCCGCCTTCACAAACGAAGCGAGATGCTGCACATGCGAATACTTGTGCACATGCATCAGTTCAGGAACCTTCACTGTGCCAGGCTTCGCCACTTTTCCGACATCGTTGCGCGTGAGGTCGACAAGCATTAAGTGCTCTGCTCGTTCCTTGGGGTCCGAAAGCAAGTCTTCCTCCAAGAACCTGTCGTCCTCTGTGTTTTTGCCCCTTGGCCTCGTGCCCGCGATTGTCGCGTAACTCGAAATCTCGTTCCCCTCGACCCTGAAAAGGTTCTCCGGCGAGGAGCCGATGAGCTGCCTCTTGCCGAACTTCATGAAATAAAGGTAAGGGGAAGGGTTCGCTACCTTGAGCATCCTGTAAAATTCCCCGAGGCCCCCCCTGAAAGCGAGGGAATGCCTGCGTGAAAGCACCGCCTGGAAAATGTCGCCGCAAACAATGCGCTCCTTCGCCTTCTCGACCATTCCAACAAAATCCTGTTTCGAGCCCGGCCTGCCCTTTCCGATGGCTTTCAGTTCCTCAGGCTCGCCAGAATCCTTCAGGCAGGCCTCCACTTCCCTGGCCCTGTTCTCGCCGATGTAAACATAACTCTGTTTGCCTGTCGCATGGTCAAATATTATCGCATCATTGAAAATGCCGAACTCGAAATCAGGGAAATGCGTTTCATCCTTCAGCTTGGAGGAAAAGCCCTCAATCTGCCTGAAGAATTCGAAAGAGAAATAGCCGACCGCGCCACCGAGAAAGCCAACGCTGCCGCCTGAACCTTTGTTGCCAATGTTGCCACTGCCCACAAACGCCCCGCCTGCCTTTGGCCCGTCTAATCCGGTACCGCCGTAGGCCGCATTGTTGCCTGTGCAGGCATTTCCGGTGTTTTGATTTGGTTTTGTCGCGGGAATTTGCGCCTTCAGTGCATCAAGCGGGTCACCATTCCGGGCTTCAACCGCTTCGTCATCTACATAAATATTTCCTTTTTCCATGTGCACTATCTTTTTTGGCCCGAACCCGGCAAAGGAAAACCTGGCAATTTTTTCCGGGCCGTTGCTGCTCTCGAGCAGGAAAGCATTTTCGTAATTCTCTGCCAGGGCGAAAAAAAGTCGTTCAGGCGTTGCGTTGAAGTGCATAGGCAGGGAGGAAACCCCAAAATAAATCCCTTCTTTTCTGTGCCTGAACCATGAGAATCAACTGAAGCGAATTCATCAGAATCCAATCATTTGCCTTAAATGCAATATGTCCCTTAAGCCTCTTGGCTTGGGCTATAGCATCTTTTGACACAGAACTGCTGCGGCGTATATATTTAAACCTTTATGAACAAAAATAGGCATATGCTCCGAATTCTGGAAGAGTTCTTCGGCCACGCCCGTGGCAGGAAAATTGTCGCAATCGAGTTCCTGCGCCTAGGCCTGAAGGTGGACAGCGCCGGAAAAATATACGCCGGCAGGATAGAGCTCCCGCCCGCCAAAATCGCGAGGGCGCTCGATGTGGACAGGCGCGTTGTCATTGAAACGGCAAAGGAAATCGGGAAAAACGAGAAGCTGCTCCATGTTTTTTACAGGCTAGAGCCAAGGGCCTTCATGGGCAACGCAGCCCGCGAGCTGGGCTATGACACAATCGAAATCAGGGCAGACCCGAAGAAGAAGGGCATTGTTGCCAGTGTGGCCAAAATCCTCGCAGATGACGGCATTTCCCTGAGGCAGGCGATAAGCGACGACCCTGACCTTTTCCCGGACCCAGTCCTGACAATAATCATTGACGGCAGGCTGAAGAAAGGCACAACTGAAAAATTGAAACAACTCAGCTTTGCTGAGAGCATAACGTTCAAGTAGGTGCCAAACAAAACCATGTAAAATTTGGCCATTTTTGCTTTTGGTGCCCCGCATTAATGGCGGGGCAACCGGATTCACGAAGAAATCTGTGGTTTTCCTTGTATTTGCTCGCTTTTTTTATTTTTTCACTTTTTGCCTGCTTTTGCTGATTTTATATCCGTTGATTTTATTCTTTCTGCTTTTGATTGATTCACGCCGAATGCGTCGGCTGCTGTGGCTGCGGAATCACGTTATTCTGCTGAACCTGCGCCTGTGCAGGGGCATTCTGTCCCTGTTCCATTGCAGCTTTCTTTTTTCTTGCCATGGCTAGTCACCCCTTACTCCAAAATTTTAATGCAGTAATACCTCGCGAAGCATAAAGATAAATAAGTGTGGTGGCAATTGATACTACGATGACATAAATAGGGCCATTAGACCCACGCCCCGGTCGTTTTGGGTTTGGCGTTATAGGTGCAATGATTGTCGTGAGTTGCTTTTATGAACGCTGAACTTCTTGAAAACCTCGGGCTGACAAAAGCCGAGATAAAGGTTTATCTGTGCCTGTTGGAACTTAACTCCGCTTCAGCGTCGGAAATCGCGGAAAGGTGCGGAATTTACCGGAAAAATGCCTATGACGCCCTCGGAAGGCTGATAAAAAAAGGCCTTGTGGGCTTTGCAAAGGTCGAGACAAAGACCATTTTCATCGCAACCGAGCCGCAGAAACTCCTCGATTTCCTGGAAGTCAGGAAAAGCGAAATCAGGTCAATCCTGCCCGAGCTGAAGAAAATTTACCGCGCAAAACCGGCTTTTGATGATGTCGCGGTGTTCAAGGGCAAGAACGGCCTCAAATCCATTTTCGAGGAACTCCTTAAATCGAGGGCAAACTATGATTTGTTCGGCTCAGCCGAAAAATTCAAGGAAATACTGCCTTACTATTACCCCATATACCAGCGCAAAAAGGCCGAGAACAAGGTGCAATGCAGGGGGATTTACAGCGAGAATGAACGAGGAAAGGAATATGTCAAGGAATTCATCGGCGAAGCGAGATTCCTGCACAAGGAATTCGTGAACCAGCTTTCAACGACAATGGTTTATGACCCGAATGTCGCGATAATAATCTGGAAGGAAAACCCGATTGGAATTGTCATAAAAAGCCCGGAAGTAGCTGAAAGCTACAAGCGATACTTCGAAATGCTCTGGGCGAATGCAAAAACATAATCCTGCCGACAAAAGTCTTTGGCCTTTTGACCCCCGGCCTGAATTTGTGCCTGGCCTCTGTGGCTCATTCAAGCTCCTTCTTCCCCCATTCCTCCAAATCAGTGAAAATCTTCTTCAGACCTTCCGCCTTTGCCGTCACGCGGTACTCGATTTTTGGGGGGGTGCCAAAAATCATCCCTTTTGTCACAAGCTTCAGCTTCTCCAGCTCCTTCAGGCGCGTTGAAAGAATCCTCGGCGTAATTGGCTTGGCAGCCTTCAAAATCGCATTAAATCCTGCTCCATGGGGGTGGCCAAGCAAAACCTTCAGCACCGGCAGGTTGTGCTTCTTCGCGCAAAACGCATAAACCCTGTCAAATTCCTTTTCTTCCGGCAAAAACTGCACCCAGTGTTCCAAATAGACTTCAACTATACAAAAACAAGCTGGTATACTTAATATACTAACTACTATTTAAATACCAACGCCGTAATATAAACGAATAAAATTGGCTTCAGGGTTTCGCTCTGAGGTGGGGATTCAATTGGATTGGAAAAACTTTGTCAAGGACAGTGTGGCTATATATGTCCCTAGAATCAAAGCTGCCAGGCTGGGTTATGCTGCTCGGAAATTCAGCCTCGGCGGGTCCTCTACCCTGGTAAACCTATTAAGGTCAGGCTGACCCCTGTTTACACCAAATTTTAAGGGGTTAGCCCTATTTTTCTATTTGCGAGCGGAGCGAGCCACTGCCCTGCGTAGCAGGGCTATCTTTATTGCGGCGGAAAGGCGCCGAGCAAAACCCCTTTAATGCCTCTTGCCCATTATTGTCTATATGGTGCAGGAAGCAATTGTTCTTAGCCCGCTGTTGAAAGGGGCCTTGGTGCTTATCCTTGTAGGCATATTGGTTTACTTTGTCTATAAGACCGTGAAAAAAGTTGTGCTGGTGCTGCTGAACAGCTTTCTTGGCCTCGTGCTCCTCATTGCCCTGAACTTCGCCCCTTTCATGAAGCTGCCAATCACGCTCTGGAGCGTCCTTCTGGTGCTCTTCGGAGGGCTGCTTGGATTGGTCGCGGCGGTAATACTGCACCTGCTCGGGATAAGCCTGTAATCCAATCCCCAAAAAGCGACAAGGTTTGTTTAATTAATTTTTGGGTTGCCATTCTGTTGTAACGCACCTGTCGGCCAGCGGTTCAGGCTTCGAGCTTCCCAAGCTCGCGACCCGGGTTCGAATCCCGGCGGGTGCACTTCGGCCTTTTTCTTTTTCTTGAGAAGAAAAAGAAAAAGAGCCGGCGAAAAAGAAAAAGAACTGCTCCGCAAAATAAGTGCTGGCTGAAAAGAAAGAGAACCACTCTGCTGGCGGAAAAAAATAGAACGGCTTCGCTGATGACTTCGCTGCTCAGTGAATTCTCCTTACTTTCGGCAGCGCTGGCGGGGTTCTGATTTTTTGGTTGTTTACACTTCGCAATGCGACTTTATAGGAGCTTCCTCCTTTCAGGTTTCTTGCAGCCAGCCATCTTGAAATATCTAAAGCAGTTTGTTTGTCTATTTCTGCCTTGAGCCGGCGCAAGTCCTCATCAGTCCTTCCAGCCCTTCCCGTATGGCCTGTTGCCGGGGCGACGTGGAATTTGATATCTTCTCTAGCCCTACGATCTTTTTGTCTAAAAAACCTGTTCAGTTCAATCTCCATGGCCATGCCGCAGCGCATAAGCCTTGTTCCTAGCGTATGATTGATTAGGTATGGTTTGAGGGCTTTGAGCCTGTATGCTTGCTGGCCACTATATTCATCGTAACCATCCAAAAGGCAAGTAACCAAGTCTGTCGTATAAACAATTTCCTTGTCACGGTAATTTTTCCTTCCTGTTGGCTTTTTGTCGCCGATTTTGGCCGTAAGCGTCTGCAGCTTCCCCTTTGTAATGCCGCTGATGTCAGCGTCAAAGGTGACAAGGCACTGGTTCTCATGCATATTTGGGAGTCTTTTGAAAAAGTAGCGGAGCGAATAGTAAAACGGCATTCCCTTGCCCCCGCGCTTTTCGAACCTCACAACGCGCGCATCCATGTGGGTTTCTTCAACAACCCGCCTAATGATTTCCGATGTCTTGTCGGTGCTGCCGTCATCCACAAAAAGCACGTGGCCAATCGCACCTTCCTTCTGTACATTGGATAGTTCACGGGCAATCGTTTCAATGTAGGCTTCCTCATTGTAAGCCGGGACAAGAACAACAGGCAATGGGGCATCTTTGCCAATGCCATGCGGGTCAGGACTATTTTCCATCACAAAATTAGCGCTTTGCAGAACTTAAGCTTTTTCCATTGCAATCAAATTTCCGCCTTACTTCTACGCGCTTCCGGCAATTAACCTTTCTCCGTTCAGAATCCGAACCCGCAACAATCTTATTGTGGAGCAGCATTCTTCTCAACGGTGTAAACATAGTTCACAAGAACTAGTTACCAGATAGAGGATATGGGAGCAAGCCACACCCGCTTAGGGAACAAGCTTGGAAAAGCTTATACTTGGGCTCCCAATCCTTTACATTTATCCTGCTATTTTTATATTTTTTTCTGCGCAGTTGTTCTCTTTCTTGTTCCCCTTTAGGGTTTCGCCAGCCTTTCAACGTTAGTGGTTCTCTTTCTTTTTGCTCAAGCTTTTTATTTCTCTTCTCAAGAGAAAGAAAAAGCTTGCAAGAGAAAGAAAAAGGCTGTTGGATTCATTTATCTTCCCTTTGTGGCCAGTTGCATAATGCCAAAAATCAGCATTGCCGGAATAACGTTGGCCTTAATCCTTCTGGCAATTTTCGGTGTAACTATTTTCCTCTACAATTCGCTACCTGAAAAAATGGTTACGCACTGGGGCGCAGACGGCCAACCCAACGGCTACTCAGGAAAGCTTTTCGGTGCGTTCATCGTGCCAGTGCTCTCGCTCGCGCTTGTTCTTTTGTTTGCTGCAATTCCTGTGCTTGACCCGCTCCGCGGAATAGAAAAATTCAGGGCGGAGTATGACAAATTGCCAATTGTTTTCGCATTGTTCATGCTTTATGTGCAGGGAATAATAATCTCTTCCAACCTCGGGTTTGCATTCAATTCCGGGCAACTGCTAGCTCCGGCAATCGGGCTGCTTTTCATTTTCATCGGGAATCTCCTCGGAAAGGCAAAGAGGAACTGGTTTGTGGGCATAAGGACGCCTTGGACAATGAGCAGTGAAAAAGTGTGGGACAAAACGCACAGGCTCGGCGAGAAAATGTTCACCGCTTCAGGCATAATTGCAATCCTCGGTGCCCTGGATGGGCAGCATGCGATGTTCTTTGTGCTTGTCCCGGTGCTTGTTTCAGCGGCTATCCTCGTGGCGTATTCGTTCATTGAATACAAGAAAGACACGGCGAAGTAAAGTGAAATTTTCTCGGGCAAACAAT
>CABMIU010000043.1 GCA_902386385.1 uncultured archaeon | reverse complement strand
GGCAACGCCCTTTTACAGATTGGGGAGGACGGGAATTTCACTTACGGGGTATAAAAGGAAGGGTACATCGGGGCAAGCGGACGGTTCAGGACTGCCGATTTCCCGCGCGGGAGCGAGAAGCGCTTTGACATCAGCATTGAAAAGTGCACCCCGGAAAACTGCGGCACGCTGAGGGTAAGGGTTGTCGATGAAAATAACATCCCGGTTGACAATGCCTCGGTTGTGCTGCTGGACAGTGCTGGAATGCTGCTGCAGTACGACCGCAGGGCAATGGATTTCAACGGCTTCACACAGGAATTCATCTGCATCGGGGAGGGCAAGTATTATGCGCTCGGCCAAAAATACCCGTCGCAGGGAAAATCTAGCCTTTTTGAAATAAAGCCGGGGGAAAAGAACCTTGCAGTCGTGAAGGTGATAATAGGCACCGGAAAGGCGGTTATTTCTGCGGTGAACCAGGACAATGAACCCGTCCCTTTCGCAACCGCGGACATTTACACTGCAACAGGGGCATCCCTCGGGAAGGTTGCACTGGACGAATCAGGCAAGGGGGAAATGCAGGGCATAAAGGCGGACAAGAGCGTCTATGCGGTCGTTCGCAAGGAAGGCTATGAGCCTTATTTCTCATCGCCAAGGCAAATCTTGAAGGACAAGGCGGTTTATTTCAATGCGGAACTCGATGGCAGCATTGCAGGGGAAAAGCCAGGCGTGCAATTCCTCGGTGCATTCTCCGGAGATGCTCCTGCTGTTTCGCTGCAGGCGGGAAAGGAGTACACTCTGAAATTCCTGCTGGACGCGCCGAGCGAAAAAACGTTTTCGGGAATGGGCCTTTTTGTGCGGGCTGGCTCGGGTGCCAATGCTGAAAATGATTCAATCTGGATTGAATCTGTTGCTGTGCCTCTGCAGCCGGCGATTGAAAAGGGCACTCTGTTCAAGGGGCCTGATGGCGACACAGGGATTATTGACGCAGGCAACGCTGCGGGAGATGCCGGAGGCAGGGCAAAGTGGGCCTCAATATCATGGAACAGCCCTGAAAGCGGCAAGTATGAGGCGGAAATAACAATCAGGGTGTCGGATTCATGCCGGAAAGGGACAGCGCTGCCATTGTATTACAGGGCATGGGGCATTGACGGTGACAGCGGAAAATACCTGAGGGACCCTGTTGACAATGCCCTCGGCGAGAATGAGAATACCGGTTCAAAGCCAGGGGTTTACGCGGAATCTTACGAAAAGACTTTCTACGAGGGCCTTGAGGCCTCATGCAAGGAAGCGTTCTGCTTTTCCACGAGGCTGCTTGACAGCACTGATGGTTTATATGTGCAGGAGCCATACAAAGTGGAGACATTCTCCCCTTATACCCTGGAATTCACGATAATGAACAATTCCCCGACAGCAATTGATTCGGGGCTGATGGGCATAAGGAACACGAAGGACGGCGTGCAGGCGGAGCGCGAGATTGCAATTGAAAGTTATGAAATAACGAATGCAAGCAACGACAAGAATTCATATGCGACATGGGCCGGAGAAATAACCGGCATGCCGACAGGCCAGTTGAGGCAGGGACGGAGCATTTCAGGCACAATAATGCTGTCCCCGAAATCGATGACGGCTTCCTCAATAGAATTCAGGATATTCTCCGGAAAGGAAATCGTGTTCGATTCTGCCGTGCCTTTCTCGCCATTCTCGAACGATGACATCAACCTCACGGTAACGCCGGAAGTCGTTCCTGCGTTTGTTCCGGTGGACCTCAACATCAATGCCGAGTACGCGAAGGGCGATGACAAGGGATTCCCCGTAGAAGGTGCGGAAATAATCGTGGTGAGGATTCTGCCGGACAGGAGCGAAAGCACAATTGATGGGTATTACACCAATGCAAACGGCAGGGTCGTGATAACCCTGCCAGCATCGCTGCCCGGCACGAAGATTGAGATAAAGGCCGAGAAACCTGGCTTCGGCCCCAAAATCGTGCAGCGCGAAATCAGCACGGAAGTCGTTTCACTCGAGCCAAGCCCTTTCATACAGAGCCTCAACAGGCAGACAAAAGAGGAATCCAAATCAATCCTGACAATCGGCAACCTCCTTGGGCAGGATATAGTGCTGAAGAAGGCATACTTCCTCATTGATTCAAAAGGGATTCTGGACGAGGAAAAAATGAACAATCGCCTCGTTGAATACTTCGGCGCGCCGATTCCGGGCAGGGGTTTCAGGGGAATCGAGGTAGTAGGTGCGCTCGGAAGCGAGGCGGATTACCTTGACAGCCCGAAGAAAATCCTGGGAAGCATCGGCTTCGAGCTCTCGCCGAAAGGGAACAGCAACATCACATGGATTTCAAGGCTGCCTTATGGGGCGGAAATCAACCTCGCGGAGCTTCCTGCCAACGCGCCATGCATTTCAATTTCCGCGAAGGACTGGAAAACAACGACCCTTGACGGCAAGGCAGAAATTGAATTTGAGATAGTGAACAACTGCAGGACAGCAGGCAACGAGGATGTGGAACTCAAAAACCTGCAGGCACAGGTGAACTGGAAAGGCGGAGACGGCATCGTGGGGCAGGTGGAGCTTGCAATCACAAACCCGAATACCGGGGAATCATACGCGGAAATACTGCAGGACGGCGTCTGGAGCAGGTTCTCTGAAAAGTTCGAGCCGAGGATTGTTTACGTCGGAAAACTCACCTTCGTGCCGAAGGCGGACACGCTCGGCAGGAAGGCCGGCTTTGAAGTGAACATCGATGCCGAGCTAGAGACCAACGCGGGTAAAACACTCGTCGGAGCCAACAACGGCATTGACGGGGACATAATGATTACCAATCTCGAGCAGTGCATTGAAATAACGCCGAACCCTGAAGAAGGAATCACCATTGGCAGGGCTGAAAATTCCGCGGAGTTCACCGTGGATACCGCGAAATGCGGACCAATAAGCATTGACGTGAGGTTCTGCGGCGGCGGAAGCGACTACTGCAGGGGCGGGGCGAGCGAAGGCGGAATTATTGTAAAGCCATGGAGCTTCAGCAAAATAAAGAACGATAGCCGCACAGCAAAGGTCGAGCGGCAGAGCATTGCAGGTCTTTACGGGATTTCCGTGGAAGCGCGCGAATCCGGGGGAACATGGAGAAAAATAACCGAGATTGACACGATGATAGAGCCGGAGAAAGGGGATTACTTCACCCTGGACAAGTACGGCTTTACCTTGATGGGAAAGGGCTCGAAGGATGAAACCGCCCTCACGAACATGCTGCTGCAGGAGAACATCCAGGTAAAGGCAAACAAATGCGAATGGAACAAGGCCGAGGCAAAAATTAGCGAAGCCGAAGAGGCGGCAATAATATTCTCTGGGGGGGCACTGTACCCGACACTCGAGTACGACCCGATTATAAAAATGATAATGGGCGACCCGTGCGCGGAGTTCGAAACAAAGGCTCTGCCGGACTACATCATAAACCTCACTGGGACACCGGACCCAAAAGCTGAAAGGTATGTGAAGCCTGACGCAATGGATATCATACTCAGCGACCCGCACTTCAGGGGAAAATGGAATGTCAGCCTGAAAAATTCCATGCAGATAACCAACAGCAAAAACCCGAAAGGAAAGCAGGTCGTGGGCGCAGTGTTCGAGAACCTTGGCACGGAACAGGATAACCCGAGTTATGCCGTCGCCACTTTCAGGGCAACGGAGCATGTGCATGGCGATGCAGTGCACCAGGGCGCTTCCGTCCAGTGCGGAACATCAGGCTCTTCCAGCGGAGATTTCGGGGCGTACTGGATAAACACATGGCACTGCAATTCCAATGGAGGGACGTACGACAGGGTATACTCGCAGAAAATGCACCTGAAGTTCACTACAAAGGAACAGAAGGAAAGCCTGCCAAAAGTGAATTTTGACACGTTTGACTGCCAGGGCGGCATAGAAATCGGGAGGGCCGGCAGCGGCGCCCTGCCAAAGGTGAATTTTGACTGGAGCTGGGGAAAAGCCACGGACAGCCAGTGCGACGCAGGCAATGACGGTTATGCTTACTGCGATGCTGCACAGTTCACGATTGAACTGAACAAGAAGCTCGATGCACTACGCGAATTCCTCGAGAAGAACAACTATGACCTGGGCTGCCCGCTTTTCAAGGAAGAACTGCAGAATTCTGGAAATGCGCTAACTGCCAATGACGTGAAACAAGTCATCGGGCCAAATTCTTTGGGCCTGAAAGAAACAAAGGCCAGGACGGAAGGAAGGCAAATCCTGATCACGGCAAAGGCGGTAAACAACACCGCTGAAGAACAGAGCGTCACGGTTATGAATTCCGCCGAGAGTCACGAAGCCAGCGAAACATGCTTGGCCGAGATAACGGGAATTCCCGCAAACGGCGAAAAGGAAGGCTCATGCAGCGTTAATGTGCCGACTGACGGGTTTTATGCCGTGAGTTCCAGCCTGCAAAGCACTTCATCCGATGGGCTCACAAACATGGCGGAAACACGCACAGGAGCCTATGCCGGGGACATATCTGGCGGGTTCATGGGAAAGTCATGCGAACTGAAGACAACGGAAGCGATTGCAGGAATGCCGCAGATACTGCGGTTTGTGAAAGACAAGGGGGATATCAGGTGGACCGAAAAAATACCTGACAGCGATGCCCTTTCTGGAACGCTTGCATTCGATGCCTACCTGATTAAGGACAATTACTCAAAGGAATTCTTCAGGGACTTCGCGGCGTATTACACTGCAACGAACTTCGAGGATACGCCGGCATATTTCACTTCCCTCGGCACAGATTACGCTGGAAACAAATTCGGATTTAACCGCATGCTGGACAACGGTTCTTTCAGGGCAATGAGGAAATACGCGGATTCTTCCGAGTTGCCGGGGCCGGGGCGTTACAGGGTGGAGATAAATGCCGACTTCGGCAATGGCGACTGGCGCTTCTTTGACAGCCAAGGGGACACAAAAGCAACAGTCACTATTGCCCTGGCAAAGCAGGACGACCCTCACCCGAATTCGCCCTTTTATTACCTGCCTTTTGACGGGCAGGTTGGGCGGGGCGGTAATTCATTGAATCGCCAGAACTATGGAGTAGTATTCGGCAGCCAAGACCGGCCAATTAAAGTGAACAACACGGAAACGCCCCTCGAGACACTCGGCTCGGGCGGGACCTCAGGCATAGTGCAGACAGAGGTAAAACCAGAACAGGGGGTCTACAGCCTCAGCACCTCGCCTGAGACGAGGGGGATGCTCCTGAGGGTGCAAAACAGCGGAACCGCCAAAGCTGATATCACTTTCCAACCTTCGAATGCGACCCCTGTGCTGATGAAAGCCACAAAAAGCGGCCTTACCCAGGAAAAATTCGATTCATACTACGCTCTGCTGGAAAACGGGGCTGCGCTCAGGACAGGCACATCCCTCACTTACTGGAACGGAGCGGGCAACTGTCTCGACTTCACAGGCGCGCCTGTTGGCCAGGCATTCTATGAAAAACCGGATTCCTCCGCAGTGGAAAACGAAAAATCCGATTTGCAGAATTATTACAAAGTCGAGTGGCCGAATGCACAGGCAAAAGGCGATGTTTACCTGCGAACGATACTTTACACCTCGCCGAAAACACCTTACGCACTGCAGGCAATGCAGGGCGGCATCGGTTCGTTCCTCACGCCGGACAGCGCCGGTGGCACCGTAGCCCTCAGGGGAATACGGGGGATGCCGAACAACGATCCCGACAACGGGGATTCAGGCGCGATTGCAAGCATCGAGGACATATTCAACCTCGTGAAGGAAAAATCCGTATGCGCAACAAACAACGGCACGTCCACAAAATTCTTCTGGAACCCGAAGGAAATATACAATCAGGGCGGGAGCCAGAGGAACATCTCAGAATTCACGAACTCGCTCGAAGCGGGAAAAACATGCATCGGGTGAAAGCAAAGGCGGATGCACAACAACCTACTGCAAAAAAAACCAAGACGCCCAAAATGGCCATGATTTTTCTGTGCGAATGGGGTCAGGATAATACATTTATTAATAGTTAAAAGCATTTTATTTGGGCTCAAAATGGAACTGCCGGAAAGCATACAAAACCTCTTCGGAGGGGACAATACAAAGGCAATGCTCGCCACATCCGGCCTGTTGCTTATCATCCTCGGCCTCGCAGCATACTTCCTGTTCTTCTCCGCCCCAACGGAGTCAAGCCTCACGGTGAAGGTCACAAATGACTCGGGGCAGGGCATGTGGATGGCAAAAGTAAGCCTGTCCGCTGCAGGCCAGGGGGAGAATGCGGACAGCGGCAACAAGCTCTCGGTGACAACCGGCCGCGATGGCATTGCGGTTTTCGGGGGGTTCCAATTGGCAAGGAAATAGTTGTTGATGCCAGCCTCGCCGGATTCAATGCTGTGTCGCGGAAAATAAAGCTTTCAAGGGAAAGCGAGGAAATTTCAATCACCCTGGAGCCGGAAGCGGGCAACACGGCAACGACGAAAACACTCAGGTTCATAGGCCCTAACGGCGAACCGCTTTCAGGCAAAAAAATAATTGCCGAGCTGAGCTGCTCGAAGGGCATGATTCTCCAGACACCGACAATGGAAACAACCACGGGGGAAATCGAAGTTGAGGCTCCGGCAGGCTGCGGCGCTATTTCGGCAAAAGTGTCAGCGCAGGGATTTGAGGCGAACAGCTACAGCATCGACAATGGCACGATAAGGCTAATGGCATCGGAAGTGGAAAATGGCACTGCAAAAGTGTCTGTGGTTGATGAGCGCAACGGCTTCCTTGACAACATAGAGGTTTTGGTAAAGGACTCGAAAGGCGTGCCGACAGGCGATAAGAAGCTCACTTCTTTCGGCGCGGCATTGTTCAGCCTTGAGCCGGGGAATTATTCTGCATTCGCCTATGACCCTTCGCTCAAGTACTCGGGCAACGAGGCACAGTTCACGGTTGAGCCAGGCAAATCCGTGCAGGCGAAAGTCCAGCTATCTGAAAAGCCGGTTGCCACGGTGAAAGTGAAGGTTCTTGATTCTAATGGCGAAATTCTGGAGAAGGCAAGGGTACTGCTGGAGCTCCCGAGCGGAAAGAAACTGTCGAGGGACTTCACTGGAACCGAGATGCAGATAGGCATTACTGAAGCTGGAACCTCTAAAATTTCCGCTTATGCGGAAGGCTACGGCCCGGGCCAGGCGACCGAGATAAATTCAGGGCACCCGAACAGCCTTTACGAATTAAAGCTAAGCAGGTGCGGGCCAAGCACGTGCGGGGCGCTGAATGTGATTGTTGGCGATGAGGAAAACATGCCTGTCGCCAATGCGCGCGTGGGGCTCACTGATTCAAGGACAGGATTCTTCGCCGAGGAATACGGAATCAAGTACACTGGCATTGACGGGAAGGCCTTGTTCACTGGTGTCAGGACAGGGAAGTACATCGCGGTTGTGCAGAAATACCCCGGCCAGGGCTCTTCACAGGAAATAAATTTCAAGGAAGGAACTTCGGCGGATGCAAAAGTGCAGATGACGATAGGCAGCGGAACAATAGAGGTTTACGCTGTGGATGAGACAGGCAACGAGATTCCTTTTGGCTCGGCGGAATTCATTTCTGACTCAAACAGGCTGGGCATGAAACCCATGGATGCAGGTGGGTTCGCATCGATAACGACAAAAGCCGACAAGAGGGTTTTCGTGAGGGTGGAAGCCGAGGGGCATATCCCATTTACCTCGGCAGCGGAGCAGGTCTACTCCGGCCAGACAATCAAAATAAATGCCGTGATGAGGAAGCAGAGCCAGGGCAACACGCCATCAATAGAATTAACCGGCATTTTCGACAGCAAGGGAAATGCGGTTGACAGGCTGCTCGCAACCGAGGGGGAGTACAATGCAAAGTTCAGGGTGGTCGTGCCACAGCCAAGCGCCGGCGGGCCATTTGCGGAGATAGGGGCTTTCGTGCGGGCAGGGGCTGCGATTAATGCGGAAAGCGACGCGATTTACATTGATTCGGTGAATGCTCCCGGCGCATCAGAAACATCCGGCGATGCATACAACGAGCCGAACGGCAATGACGAGGAAAATCCCTCAAACAACGAGGCAAAGTGGACCTTGATTAAATGGGGCGGCAGGGATGCAGGGACAGGAGTGCTTGAATTCAGCGCAAGGCTCAAAGTGAGGGCATCAGCCACTCCGGGAAAGCCCATGCCAATTTATTACAGGGCATATGGAGTGACCGGCACGGGCAGGTTCGTGCGCGACCCGGCTGATTCTGCACTGGGGGACGCGGAAAATTCCCCTTCAAAAAAAGGGCTTTATGCGGAATCATACCAAAAAGGCTTTTTCGAGGGCTCTGGCGAGGAATGTGCCGAGGGCTTCTGCTTCAGCCAGCGCATGATTGACCTTTCGCAGGACCTCATAATGGAGCAGCCTTACACCGCGAAGATTTACTCTGAGTATGAATACTGGTTCTCGATAACGAACAATTCAAACGCCCTGCACAGCAACGCGAAAATGACTATAAGGGACACTGCTGACGGCACGACAAGGGACAGCAAGCTGAAAATAAAGTCCTATGCTGTTTCAAATGCTGACACGGTTGAAATGTCCTCCTCGACCCAGGCATTCGAGGCAACAGGCATAGAGCTGGGGGAATTCAGCAGGAACAAGACAATAAGCGGAAAGCTCTTGCTCAAGGCAGAGGAAGCGGGCGATACGGGAATACAGCTGCAGATTGTTTCCGGCCAGAAAATAGTCTTCAACCGCATCATAAAAACCGGCATTGTGAAGGAGAAGGACATCAATGTTTCCGTTTATCCGCAGACAATGCCTGCGTTCACAGAGTTCGACCTGAAGGTTTCCGCGACAGCGCTGGACACTGAAAGCGACTTTGTAGAGCTGGACAATGCGATTGTGCAGGTCGAGAGGCTTAACCCGGACAGGACAAGAACAGTGTTCAGCGCAACCACCGACATCAAGGGAAATGCCACCATAAGGATTCCGGCATCAGGGCCCGGCACTGTGATAAAAGTGCGCGTTGAAAAAGCAGGCTACGGAGGAAGCACATACAAGGCGGAGGTGAGCAAGGACATTGTCTCATTCTCGCCGCAAAAGCTCTCTTCAAACCTGAACCTGACCTCGAAGAATGAGGAGAAACTGAAGCTCGTTGCGACAAACCTCGTGCCGGTAAACCTCAAGGTGCTGAGCATGACAATGAAAGGGAATTTCAGGGGCCTGCTGGATGAAGCGAGGATGAACAACTGGCTTTCGCAGTATGCGGGCAATACACGGCTGCCCGAAGGCACGGGGGCGGAAATGGCCGTCCTCACTTCAATAACCCAGGATGCAAAGCTCCTGATGGAGGAAAAGAAGCTGGATGCAACCCTCGAAATCGTTGTTTCGAGCCAGGACAATTCGGTTTCGTGGCCGCTCACTATACCAGTCAATGTTGCAATAGGCCTTGCCGAGCCTCCGAAGGAAAATGGATGCCTCACAATCGGCATCAAGGAATGGAAGGATGTAACCCTCGGCGGCAAAGCCGAGGCAGAGTTCTCAATAATGAACAACTGCCGCACAATGGACGGAAAGCCCCTTGACCTCAGGAACCTGAAGGCGACATTGAAATGGAAGGGCTCGAATTACGGCAATATAGAGTTGCACGTGCAGAACCCTGCGTCAAAAGGCGAGGCTTCAGAGGCCCTGCAGGAAGGGCTTTACAGCACGCTCTTTGATTCGGTGCCGGCGGGAGTGGAACTGCTCGGCCTCGCGACATTCACGCCGAAAGGAGGAACCTCCGGGAAGAAAGCGGAGTTCAGCATAATAATCGATGCCGGACAGGTAACCAATCAGGGAGAGCAGCTTGTAGGAGCGAGCAACCCGATTGAATCTGAGATTGACATTATCGACGTCGCGGAGTGCATAAAATACACCCCTGATGCAGAAGCAGGGGTCGTGATGCAGGAAGGCGATGACGAGGCAACGCTTGAAATAGATTCCAGCGCATGCGGCAACGTCACAATAAGCTTTGACCTGTGCTACCAGAACAAGGGCTGCGCAGGCGGGGCCGAAGGCGGCATAATGGTGAAACCGGAAAACTTCACCCTCAGCGCTGCTTCGCCTAAAAAATCAGTCATGGTTTCAAGGCAGGAGGTCCCCGGAATGTACGGCATTAATGTCGCGGTAAAGACGCCTAACAGCAACTTCAGGGAAATCGCATTGGTGGATGTCCTCGTGAAGCCGAAGGCCGAGGACGCTTTTGCCCTGCGCAAGTACGAGTTCATGCTCAAAGGCACGGGGGCGAAGGACTCGACAGAGCTTTTCAACAGGAACTTTGTTGAACAGGTGCAGGTGGATGCAAGCCTCTGCGACTGGGGCGATGCGGAGGAGGCTGGCTGGTTCAACTGGACATGGGCCGGCGGCGGGCTTATTTTCGGCGCCCTCATGGGCGTCAAGCCCGCAATGGAAGCATCAAGGAACGCGGCAAACAGCGTTGCAAAAAATGCCGGCTCGAAAATAAAGGGAAGCCAGAAGGCGACGCAAACAAGCAAGGCATCGGACGAGAAAAGCAAGACATCAATAGAGCAGGTGTGCGAGAGCATACAGCAGGCGCAATCTTCGGTTGCAACGGCACAGGGGAGCTGCACGACATGCGCCTCAGCGCAAACCGCGCTGGAATCGGCGAACACAGCGATAGGCAATGCAATCTCGAGCTGCAACGAAATAAAGTCAGAGCAGCAGGGCCTCGGCAGCACAAATGACTCGATAACCGCCGACATAGGCAACGCAGGGAATTCCGATGTCACGGCAAACTGGGGCGACGCCGGAACAGCAATAACTTCACCGCCTGAATTTTACGGCAATGGCGGGATAGCGCTTTTCGCGTATGCCTCTGCCGCAGCCACAGGGGCAAAGGCCATTGCAGGTACGACCACGAAGACAACAAAGAATTCAGCCAACAGCGCAAAGGCACAGGCGATTGCAAAATCGCTGCAGACGACTGCAGGGGCGCTGGATGCAGCACAAGGGCCAGCAGCAACAGAGCTCACTTCAAGGTGCGACGCGATGGATGCAGAGGCCTGCTCGGCATTGGGCACCTGCCCGCCACAACTGGCGACTGCCGCAACACAAACCCACAACGCTGCAACGCAGGCCGAGAAATACGCGACAGGGGACATGGCCGCCCAGACAGCCGATGCATCAAGCAGCCTTTCCTCTCTGCAGGGCGCAAACCAGGCAACGGGAACAGCGATGAGCAGCACACAGGCAGCCTCGACAGCAGCGTCATCAACTTCATCATTCTTCAACCCTGCAAGCATAATGGGCATGTTCGCGCTTGGCGGCGCGCTCCTGGGCGGAATTCTCGGCGGCCTGATGACGCCGGACGCATGCAAGGAACACAAGACCGTGCAGCTCCCGGATTACATGATAAACATACTCAGTGACGCGGGCCGGATTGATTCGGGCAACAGGGGATTCTCTGCAGAATACGACACTGCATCGGCAAGGATTATAGGGGCATACAAGGAACAGAGGATTGGCGTGGTTTTCACCAACGCGGGGGTTTCAGACCAGAAGCCCGTGTACTCCACATTCACTTTCAATGCAACCCAGCACCTGCATGACAGCACCACAAGGATTCCGGGCGGGACAACGAACTTCGGGCCATTCAGCATCCCTGACCGGCAAAGAGTGGACCTCGCCGCAAAAATACACCTGAAGTTCAAGACGCAGGAGCCGGAGGAGACCCTGCCGGCGCTGGAATTCGACACCCAGGAATGCGTTTCCGGCAACAAAATAGGCAGGACAGGGGAAAAGGCCCTGCCGAAAGTAAAGCTCAGCTGGAGCTTCAAGGACATAGGCGAGGATGCCTGCCTCGAAAGCAACCCGGACGGGGTTTACTGCGATGCAACGCAGTTTTCAATAATGCTGAGCAAGAGGCTGAAGAGCCTCAAGGAGTTCTTTGACCAGAACCCGAACCTTGAATGCCCAGGCAACCAGTTCATGGGGACGGCTGCTGGAATTTCAGCCGACCTCAATGTCCAGGGGGGCCTGCCGCAGGCACAGGCTTGCTTCATTAGCAACTGGACGGGCTACCTGGAAGGGGAGCCTGCGATAAAAATACTGCTGGAGGAAAACGGCAGGGCAGGAAAAGTTAACTGGACAAATGACATAAAGGACCTCAACGCTTTCATGGAAACAGTGCACTTCAACGCATTGCTCATGGAGGACGCATACACCGATGACTTCCTGCAGGACTTCGCGAGGCATTACTCTGACAACACCTTCTTCGAAACCGCGGACTGGTTCACTCGAATGGGAAATGCTGAGGGCAAGGATTACGGGTTCCCGGCCCTTTTCTCGGAAAAGAGAGTGAAGTTCAAGAACAGGTTCTATGATTCCGCAAAGCTCTCCAGCGCCGGCACTTATGAGGTGCTCATCAGCATGGAAGGCGACGACGGGAGCTTCAGGTTCTTCAATCCGGACGGAACAGCCAACGCCAACATTACAGTCGAGTCATATCTGCTGCACGAGCCAAACCCGAATTCGGTTTTCTATTCCCTGCCACTCGACGGCCTCGTGGGAATGGAAGGGGACAGCTTCAACAGGCAGGGATACGGCACGGCATTCACGAGCAGTGATGCGGAGGGCATGGTGAAGTTCAACCTTGACCCTGTGCCGATGAAGGCATATTCCGACAGCGGAAGCAACCCGCTTTCCTTTGTTGAAACCTCACTCGAGAAAAGGCTGTTCCAACTCAATACCTCGCCTTCGGGAAGGGGCAGCCTGCTCATTGTCGAAAGGCAGTCGGATGAGAGCGCAAAGGTTGACTTCAGGCCATCGAGAGCCACCCCTGTAATGCTCAGGGCGAGCGCAAAGCAGATAAGCAACGAAACTCTCTCAGCATTCTACTCCGCCGCTTCAAGCGAGGTGCCTGTTGATGTCGGAGGCACGCTAACTTTCTGGGATGGGGCCGGGGCATGCCTGAACACGGATGGAACAATTGTCACTGAGGCATTTGACACAAAGCCTGACAGGGCTGCAAATTCCAAGGACCCGCCAATGAACTGGGAAACAGCGTACGGTTTTGACTTCGGGAAGGCGCAGTATACAGGGGATGTTTATGTGAGGACAATATTCTACACCAACCCCCTCGAGGAAACCACACTAAGTGTGGAATACCCTCTTGATTCAATGCGCTTCATCACGCCTGACGCCTCAGGGAACAAGGTAAAACTGCAGGGCGTTTCAGGGATGCCCTATAACAACCCGAACGGCGGCACGGGAGGCAGCATATTGTCGGTTGCGGATGTGTTCGGCCTCGTGAAGGACAACAAGGTGTGTGTAGTGGATTCAGGCAGGAAGGCGAGCTTCTTCTGGAACCCGAAGGCGATTTACGAGGCAAAGGGAAAAGAGACAAGCATCTCCGACGTCACGAATTCGCTCGAAGCCGGAAAAAGCTGCATAGGGTTCGGGTAAAGGCAAAAAACAGGGCATACTGCCAAATGGCATAACAACCAAAAAAAAAAAAACAAAATGGCTTTTCTTTTTGGCCATGGCAAAGGTTATTTAAACCTGAAAAGCCATTGTGGGATATATAGGGTACTTCGTGGGATAATGGCACCATTGCTTTTCATATTCGACCTTTTCAGTGACATGAACCTGATACTGAAGATTTTCGTGTTCATGACATTGGTAAGCTGGGTGAAGAACCATCTCGGTTCAGGGGCATTGTCATGGATACTCATTGCAGGGCTCACTTACTTCGTGCTCTTTGACGGCTGGGCCATATTCGGGCCCATTTACATACTTTACATGCTGCTGATGTTCGGAATCAGCGGGATAATAATAGACTTCTTCTTCATAGGTGCCGGGGGCCCGCCGCCTGCGCCTGAAGAAGGAATGGAAAGCCCGGTTTCAAGCGGGGTCGACATACAGAAAAGGATGCAGGAGCACGCGGCTCACAATACTGCGGCAAGGATGATGAGGCGATGAAATGACAATTATACAGGGCAAGGGGCCGGTTCATGGCGGTGCAAGGATGGATGAAAAAGGCCACATTATAGTGCTGATACTGATTGGCTTCCTCGTGATTGCACTTATCCCTGTGCTCATTACAAGCCTTTTCGAGCCGGCAAAGCTGCTGATGCAGGTCATCCTGATATTCGTCATTTATACCACGGTAAGGGGCTACCTCGGCCCGGGAAACCTCAGTCTAATCGTTTCAGGGGTACTGATTTACCTCATGGTTTTCAAGTGGTTCGAAATCTTCCTCTCGCTTTACATACTACAGCTACTCCTTGGCTTTGGATTCATGAGCGCGGTTGTCTGGGGCATAGGCACGACGATGCGCGGAAAGTAATTGTGGCAGTCTCTGCCTCAAAACAATGTCACCCCGCCCTTAGGAAGGGACAACTTCGCTCAGCAGAAGCTACGCCTTGAAAACCGCAGCAAAATCCTGACAACAGCACGGAAAAGCCCCGCCCAAAGGTTTTTATTATACTTTAAACGTATTATTGGCGTGAAAAACGAAAGAAAAAAACAAAAAGGCCAGGGAGCTTTGGAGTATCTGCTCCTGATTGGCGGCGCAGTCCTTGTCGCCGGAGTCGTGATTGTACTTGTCCTCGGAGTTTCAAGCGGCGGCACCACAACGGCAAAAGACACTACAATGAGCCTGCAGGAATCACAGCAGCAGGCGCTTTACGGCTACTCCATCCCCGGCGGAGTGAGCAATGCCAATCTCGCGGGATACTGGAAATTTGAGGGAGGTGCAACAGACTCTTCGAAAAACGGGAAGGACGGAACTGTG
>CABMIU010000042.1 GCA_902386385.1 uncultured archaeon | reverse complement strand
GATTCACGCTTTTTGCCTCTGCAATCGTGAGAAAGAGCATCTTCTCGGTCTGCGCTGCAAGGTTGTGGAGCACTACTACGGGAGTGCTATCGTTAACTATGCCCTTCTTGTAGTGCCTTTCGGCGGCCTCGAGGTTCGATATGGCGTCATTTATCTCTAGGGACGTTTCGTTCCTCTGGTCATAGTCGAGCAGCAGGAGCGAGTGCTCGCCATTACCAAGATTCTTGGCTATGGTCTCATAGAACGATACCGGCTTGTAGTGCTCGCTCCACTTGGGTATGGTGCATATCTGGCCGAACCTGTAGAAATCGAGCCCGCTTACCCCCAGAGCTACGGTGAGTATTGAGGATGAGTGCACGACGCCTATTCCTACTTTCCTCTTTTTCGCCTCTAGGTAGAGTATCTTGTGGGTCGTTGCCACGAGTGGGTCGCCGCCCACGAGTATGATTATGTCCCTCTTTTTGGCAGAGTCTATTATGCTGCCGGCATTCTCCTCCATGTCAGACCTGGTTAGGTCGCGTATGGGCTTGCCGAGCTGCTGGGATAGGAACCCTATCCTCTCCTCGGTTATGTAGCTCGTGTACCTGTCTACGCAGACCTCTGCCGCGCCTTTGGATACCTCTATGGCCCTAAGGGAGAGATCCTTGTCAGACAGGCCTATCCCGACCAGAAACAGCATTGCATCAGTCTTTTATGCCATTCGGCGTTATCTTTATCACGCACTCGCCCTCAGGGCAGCTAGGCGAGTCTACAAGCCTGACTATCCTCTTGTCCTCCTTGCTCTTCCTAAGGTACAGCCTTGTGGTTGCGGCGTGTGCTAGCACGTTGCCGCCTATCGGCGTGGTCGGGTCCCCGAACAGCATGCCGGGGTTGTCCATCACCTGGTTCGTTATGTAGACGGCAAGGCTGTGCTTGTCGGCAAGCGTCTGGAGCCTGTGGATGTGTTGGTTAAGCTTCTGCTGGCGCTCCCCGAGTGCGCCCCTGCCTATGAACTCGGCCCTGAAAAGAGAGGTCAGCGAATCGACTATTATGAGCTTTATGTTCTTCTCCTTGACCATTTCATTTGCCTTATCGGCCAATAGTATCTGGTGGTCACTGTTGTATGCGCGGGCAACGTAAATGTTCTTCATTGTCTCTTCCGGGTTGAGGCCAAGTGCTTCAGATATTGCCGCTACCCTTTCCGGCCTGAAGCTGTTCTCGGAGTCGATGTAGAGGCATGCCCCTTCAAGGCCCCCTTTGTCCTTTGGCATCTGTACCGTTACCGCTGTCTGGAAGCACCACTGTGTTTTTCCGCTCGCGTATTTGCCGTAAATCTCGGTAATGCTCTGGGTTTCAATGCCCCCTCCGAGGAGTTTGTCCACTTCCTTGCTCCCTGTTGTGAGCCTGCCAACGAGCTTCCTCTTTTCCGCGAGTTCTGCAGCGGTCTCGTATCCCATTTCAAGGGCTTCCCTTGCAGCGCCTATCGCCTTTGTCGCGGTGCCTTCCCCGAGGCCGGCTGCCTCGTTCAGCTCTGCCGCGGATGCAGTTGCAATGCTCTCCAATGTCCTGTATCCCGCTGCCTTGAGCTTTTCCGCCGCCAGCTCCCCTACGCCCGGCAGGTCCTCTATCTCCTGTATCTTCGATTTCGCCATGCTGATTCCTCCATGCATTCGCCGCTTTTCGCAATCCGTCCCTTGGCAGGGGCCACGCATTGCGGCAATGCCTATTAAGGATAATTTGGGTAGTTTATAAATAACACTGAGGGGTCATTGCCGGTCTGTCACTGCAATGTTTTTCATTTGATTGAGGCAATTTTTATTATGCACGAAAAAATGGCTTCTCTACTTGTGGCCTTGTTATTATTTTCTGCTTGCGTAGCACGGGACGATTCTCGAATGCCTTACGGCGGAAATACAAACCTGCCAGACGACTCGATGGCAGCAGAGGTTCAAGTCAATGCCAAGAGTATTGATTCCAACGGCGTTTTCCGCATCGCATCCTGGAATCTGCAGGCCTTTGGAGACTCAAAGGCATCGGATTCAAACCTCCTGAATTATTATGCCTCAAAAATGAGGGATTACAATATTGTTGTTGTGCAGGAAATCCGGGACGCTGACGGCAGCGCGTTCAAAAAGCTTTGCGCGCTGCTCCCTGATTACAATTGCCTTGCGAGCAGCCGTGCAGGGACAACAAGTTCAAAGGAGCAGTATGGCATAATTTTCAGGGGCGCGGGAATTTTGGAACAGCATGATTACAACGAACCCGGCTTCCGGATGAAGTTCGAGCGCCCCCCCTTCGCGGTAAAGTTCAGGCTGGGTCAGCACACTTTCACGGTCTTGATTCTGCATGCAAAGCCCTCTGATGTGGAGCGCGAGCTAGAGAACCTTCAGGCTCTCGCGGACAGCCTCGGCGGGGAAGTGATTGTGCTAGGCGACCTAAATGCCGACTGCGATTATTATGGTGAGGATTCAGGTGCGGCTTTCAGCAATTGGTTATGGGCGATTCCGGACAGCGAGGACACAACGGTTTCACCGAACACGGATTGCACTTATGACAGGATAATCCTCAATGGTGAGGCAAAGGTCGGTTTTGTTGGATATGGGGTTATGAATGACGTTAACTCTGACGCTTCGGACCATTATTTGGTCTGGGCGGGGTTCAGGAATTGAGCGAGGCAAGTGGCGAATATCATTTTTTTCCTATTGCCTCAACAACCAACCTAAGGAGTTCTAACTTGCCAATGCAGTGCTGTCCCACCCCATTTGTCGAATGCCTGAAGTTTGCCGCAGCCTCGAACGGGAATTTTTTGATTGTAATATTGTTTATTTGGCGGTTTGCTGATTTAATTTCGGCATGGGCTTTCCATATCCCGTCGGTCAACCACAATAATTTTTGGTTTCTGGCTCGCGGTTCTTTGCCGGCGTATTTTTCCACTCTGGCTGCAATTTCTTTTTCTATTCGTTCAATTTGCGGAAAGGCCTCGTCCATCTTGGCACTGGTCAGTTTTGTCCCTGCAAACCTGTTGAACAGTTCCCGCGTTTCCTTGCTGCAAAAGTTGTTCAAAAAGTAGGTTACTTTCCCCCTTCTTGGGAGCGCATTGAATTCGGTGAAATGCTTTCTCCAGAAATCGTGCGGCTTTCCAGCTGCTGATTTGTACCCGGGCCGTTCTGCCTTTGTTGCATTGCCCCACAAGGCGCGGTTTTTTTTGCCCCGGGATAATCCGCTTACCTGCCTTGCCGCCATAAATAACACTCGAAGTTCATGCATTTATTCCTTTTTCTGTTTCACGATGCCTGCGTTCTTTCCTAGCTGCAGTTCAACCTCGCCCCTGTTCTCCTTTGTGTAAGCGCCTTCAATAATGACTTCTTCCCCTTCCCCGATTTCTTCCACTGCATCGATTGCCTCGTTCCACGCGGTTGCGCGCACTTCCTTCAGGCCTTCGGAAAGTATGAAATTCATCACCCTGCCTTTTCCGCGCTCGTTCTCGAATGAGCGCTCCGGGAAAATGGTTTTAATTTTGGCTTTCACGCTTACTTCATTCATTCCAGCTTCAAGGTCATTGAGATTGGTTTTTTTGGCCTCGGTGGAAGGCGCCTCGCTTTCCTGTGCAATTGAAATCGTGCTGTTGTAGTTCAGGTTTAGCTGCAGCTGCCCGTTGTATTTTGCGGCGCTGCAGTTAACCACCTTTACGGCGTCCCCTTTTTTTATCCCGAGCAGTGCGGCCTTGTCTATGTCGCTGTTCCACAATGTGAGCCTCGCCTCTCCAGTCCCGTCCCATAGCATTATGCTTTGGAGCCTGCCTTTTTTTCCCTTGCTCTCGAATTCCTTTGGCGGGAAAACCTGCTTTGCCCTTGCAATTACATCAATTCCTGCAAGGCCCTCCCTGAGTTCGGAAATTTTTGCCGGCTTCTGGCTTTCTGCGATTTTCACGCCGAGCTCGCGCGCAACCATGTAAGCCGCACCGTCATCCGTGAGGAGGCCGGAGAACCTGTTCTTCTTGGCTGAAATCATTTCATTGATTTCTTCTGCCTTTTTCCCGGTGTGCCCCGAAATCGCCTTTTTTATCGCTTCCGAATCCATCATGCTGACCAGAAGAGTGGAAAAGTGCAGTTGTTTTAAGGCTTGTGCTTGCGTGCATTGTTTTGCCGAGGTTTTCCTCTCAGCCAGAAAACCTTTTTATAGGGTTCTTGTTTAGGTTATAACTGGTTGTGCATGAATCACTTCGGCAAGGTTTACAAGCAGCTGTTGAAGTCCTTGGAGAGCAAGGGTGGCCTCGCTTTTCTTGTGATTGACCCTCCCAACCAGGAGCCGGGGGTTGCGGGAAAGCTTGCAAAGGCCGCGGAGGAAGCCGGCATTGACGCGATTTGCGTAGGCGGCTCCGTTGGCGCACAGGGAGAACTCCTCGACAGCACAATCCTGCAGGTAAAGGACAGCTGCGATTTGCAGGTTATTTTGTTTCCGGGCAACATCGCTAGTATCAGCAAGCACGCTGACGCGATTTATTTCATGTCAATGCTGAACAGCCTTGACCCTTATTACATCAGCGGGGCCCAGACAGCGTCCTCATACCCTATAAAGAAAACGGGCCTTGAAGTAATTTCCACCTCATATATCATAGTTGAACCGGGCAGGGCAGTCGGATGGGTCGGCAAGGCACTGCCAATCCCGAGAGAACTGCCTTACCTTGCTGGCATAACCGCGCTTGCAGGCGAATACATGGGCTCACACCTGGTAATCCTAGAATCAGGGGGCGGAGCTGAAAGTCCCGCGCCGAAGGAAATGATTTCATATACAAAGAAGCTGATTTCAGTTCCCCTTGTTGTCGCTGGCGGCGTGCGCAATGAGAAATTCGCTTACGAATGCATAAGGGCCGGCGCTGACATAGTCCACATAGGGACCGCGGTCGAGAACAGCAACGGCGATGTTTCAAAGGCAAGGGAAACAATGAAGCGAATTGTCGAGGCGGTTAAAAAGGCCGGGCTTGAGAAACTGCAGGAAGCGAAAGGGGACTGAGTCCTTCCGGAATTATTTTTGGGCCAATATTCATTTTTGGCATTGCTTTCCAATTGCTTTAGGATTTTCATTTCCGCCGCGTTCCATTTTTTGCCCAGTTGTTTTTCCTTTTTCCGAGAAAACCATTGCGGCTATTTTCGGCAGGATTTCCCGGCTGGAATCCTTGGCCTTCCATCCTAATGCCTCTAGCTTTGCTGTCGAGTACCAGCGGTCAGCCTGCATCCTTTTTACATATGGGGGGGTAAGCATCGGGACGAATTTTATGAGCGCATTGAAATGCGCGGCAAGGTATCCGAGGAAGAAGGGTATTTTTTGCACTGGCTTGCTGATTCCGGCTTCCTTCCTCACCAGTGCAACAAGCTCTTCCAGCGTAATTGCCGCTTTCTCCGCTGCAATGAATGTTTCCCCGTAGCACTCCTCCTTTCCGATGCAGAACGCTATTGCGGAAACAACATCCTCTACAGAAACAGTCTGCCAATGGTTTTTCCCGTTCCCTATAAGAGGGTAGCCTTTCCCAATCGCTTTTATTATCTGCCTCCAGTAAGTGTTGTTCCCGAGAACGATTGCCGGCCTGAGTATTGTCACATGGAAAACTTCCTGGAATGAAAGCACTTTCTTTTCGGCTTCGAGCTTGCTTTTTTCGTAAATGGTTTCCGGCTGTGTCGCGGTTTCTTCCGTCTTCAGCCCTTTTTGCGCCCCGTAAACGCCTACGCTGCTGAGGAAAATCAACTGCTCTATCTGGTTCTCGGCGCACGCTTCAAGCACGTTCTCCGTCCCTTTCACATTCACTTCCCACAACTCAGGGGCCTGCTCATCCAGCTGCGCGGCCAGGTGTATCACTACCCCGCAGCCCATGAATGCGCTTTTGATTTTTTCCTGCTCGAGGATGTTGCACGATTTCCTTGTGCACTCGATTACTTCGTTGCCCTGCTGCCTCAGCTTTTTCGCCAAGGCAGAGCCTATCATCCCCTCGCTCCCTGTTACCGCTATCCTCATTTCAATGCCTTCTTCCCTTTGCCACAGGCACAATGTCCAGAAGCAGGTCTTTTCCAAGTGCTTCCGAATTTTCAAGCCTTAACCTCAATGTTCTTTCAAGGTTGAATGCCATCAGTCCTTTTTGGCCTTTGCCGATTTCCTTTGGGGAGACAAGAATATAAACCCTGTCAAAAAGCCCCTGTGAGAGGAAGCTCGCGGCTATTTTGCTTCCTGCCTCTACCAACACAGACCGGATGCCGTGCAGGTAAAGCCATTTCACGAGCCACTTTATGTCAACCATGCCATCTTTTTCCTTTGCCACGACAACGCAAGCCCCTGCCTTGGCAAGTTCCAGCATTTTGCCCTCTCTGGCCTTTTTCGTGCATACTATTATCGTTTCGCCCAGTTGGGAGAAAACCTTTGCCTTTGGGCTTATGTTGGCTTCCGAGTCAAGTATTATCCTTATCGGGTTGAATCTTCGGTTCTCTCGGAATGTAAGCCTCGGGTTGTCCTTTGCAACGGTGTTTGCCCCCACGAGGATTGCATCAAGCCTCTTTCGCAGCTGCTGCCCGAAATCGAGTGAATTGCCTCCTGAAATTTTCTTTGCCTTCCCGTCGCCGTATGTGATGAAGCCGTCCTGTGTCATCGCTGTTTTCAATGCAATGAAGGGCCTCTTCAGCCTCAGCGCAGTAAGGAAAGCTTCATTCTGTTTCGTTGCCTCTTTTCCGCACAGCCCGAAATCGACCTTTATGCCTTTCCTCCGGAGCGCATTCGCCCCGCTTTTTGAAACAGGGTTCGGGTCCCGTATCGCACAGTGCACCACGCGGATTCCCGCTTCGGTTATTGCCTTTGTGCACGGCGGCTGCTTCCCATAGTGGTTGCAGGGTTCAAGTGTTACATACAATTCGGCACCGTGTACATCTTTTCCGGCATCCTCAATCGCATTCACTTCGGCATGCTTTTCCCCATAGAATTCGTGCCAGCCCCTTCCCACCACGCGCCCCCCTTTGACAAGCACAGCGCCGACAAGGGGGTTTGGTGAAACTTTTCCGACTCCGCGCTCCGCGAGCCTTAGGGCTTCGAGCATGAACTTTTTGCCATCGCCTTCCTCGTCGCGAATCTTTTTTCCACTGATTTTCATACTAACCCTTTCCCCCGAAACAATTTTATTCAAATGAACCATTTCTATTGCATGAAGCCGCCAAGGAAGCCAGTGAAGCCGCCGGTGAAAGAGTATGCTCCAATGCCCGGCACGATAAGGCGCGCCATTTTTCAAGGACGGAACAAAGGGCGCAGCTGGGCTGACATCCGTTCTGATCTTGCGGCAAGAGGAATTAATACAACTAGTGGAAACTTGCAGTCTCAAGCAAGCCAGCTAAGGGCAATGGGTGTGCAACTTCCCTACCTGCCGCAGCATAGCATGGGCCTTACAAAAGAACGCGTGTTGGCAATATTGCAATCGGAGGAGGAAAGGCAACCACGAAGCCAGCTTGCTGCAAAATTAGGGGTTGACAGATCCACCGTAACTGAATGGAAAAATATGCTGCGCAAAAAGGGGGTTCCGCTTGAAAAGTACTTGGCTCCAAGGGGTGCCAAGCCGAGAAAAATCCTGCAGCCAACCCCCGCACAGGCAAAGTGGATTAATGAAAATTATGGCGCCATCGCCAGTCATGCACGCGAAGTTGCCAAGTGGAAAATAAGCCATCCTGCTGAGGCGGAATTGTTCGTTAACTTTGTGATTGATGAGCTTCCAAAGCTGCTAAGCAATTATGACCCTTCAAAGCGGCCTTCCAAGCTTGATTATGTCAAGACAATCATTAGGCGTTTCCTTCCAGCGGATTTCTGGAGGCAGCGGACTCATGAACGCCTTGGGATAGTTTCAACAGGTGATGTGAAGGTTCTTGGCAGGTTGCTGCGCGAAATTGGTGGCGGCCTAAGTTTGGAAGCCTCCGCGAAAAAACTCGGAGTGGACCAAGTAAAGGCAAAGCGCCTTGTGGATTTGTACACTAAGAAAATTTCATTGGACTCGGCTCTGCCGTTTAGGCCGGAAAAGTGAATTTTTGCCCTGGGAATTCATGCGGTTATAAGCTGGCTTATGTTAGGCACCAGCATTGCCAGCACGCACCCGATGAAGATGAATGGCCCAAGCCTCGGCAAGTCCCTGTAAACGAGGATTTCTTTTACCCCGATTTTCGCGAGTTCCGCCTTTTCCTTTTTCCCGATTATTCCCTTTGCACCAGAGCATGCCCGGATTTTTTCCATTTCGCTTTTTTCCATGAATTCGAGCGCAATCACCTCATCCTCCTCGATTCCCGAAACCTTTATTTTCTTGAGGAAGAATTCCTTTTTTATCCCCCTCTCGAATGCGATGAAGATGCACCCGAAAACCACCGGAACCGCAAAAAGCATGAGAAATGTCCTGCTTACCGCCGCGATTCCTGAAATGATTTCTAGGTAAATGGCAAAGCCAATTGCCATTGCCCCGGCCTTCAGCAGCCCGTCCTTGTTGTAGCCCCAGTCAATTCCCTTTGCTGCGTATTTCACGAGGAAATAAACCGAGAGGAAAACAATCGCCGAGAGCGATGAGAAAACCGCCGCGGACAGGATGAACGGCCCGCCATTCAATTGAGGCAGTGCCAATGCGATGCCGGAATAAAGCTTGACGTCCCCGCCGCCCAATTTCCCCGTGTAATAAAGCACATACCCTAGTGCAAATACTCCTGTGCCGAGTGCAATGCCGAAATAATTCTGTTCCAGCAGGTTCGCCAAAATCCCGAATGCAATTAGTGGGAGGGTTATCCAATCGTAAATATACCCTGTTTTCCAGTCGGTGTATGCGCCCGCCACTGCGGCCGCGAGCACAGCGATTTCCCTTGCAATCAGAATGAGTTCCAAACAAATCCCCGTTGACCTTTCCCTTGGCATTATGACTTTTGCCCTTGGTTTTTCATAGTATCCAAAAGCATATTCATTTTTCTGCGTAGCTGTTCTCTTTCTTTTTCGCCAGCCTTTTTGCTTTCTCTTTTCAAGAGAAAGAAAAAGGCTGTTCACCTTATCTTGAATTTCTTTTTCTTCGCGAACATCCGCTGCAGCTTCTGCACGTTCATGCCTTGCCCTTCCCCAATATCCTTTTCGTCAATTTCCCCGATTTTGCTGAAGACCTTTTTCATCCTCTTGAAGTTCTTGAGCAGCTCCCTTACCTCTTCCTGCGTTACACCCGCGCCGTGTGCAATCCTGGAAATCCTGCTCTTGTTAATGGTGTCAGGGTCCTTGCGCTCCTTCAAGGTCATCGAATCAATTATGTAGCCATATTTATTCAGTTTCTGTTCCCCCATTTCGGTTATTTCCTTTGGCACCTGCTTCCCGAAACCCATCAGGTCCATTACCTTGTTTAGCGGCCCCATTTTGCGCGCGGCCTTGAGCTGCAAGTAAAATGCCTGCAGGTCAAAGTTGCCCGCGAGGATGTCTTCCGCATCAACCTCGATGCCTTCTTCTTCCTGGGCTTCCTTTGCCTTTTCAAGCAGGCCCTGCAGGTCGCCGTATCCCATTACCCTGCTGAGGTAGCGCGTTGCATCGAACTCCTGCAGGTCATCAATCCTTTCCCCCATGCCTATGAAATAGACCTTGGCGCCTGTGCTTTTGCATGCTGCAAGGCAGCCCCCCCCTTTTGCGGAGCCATCCATCCTTGTTATTATTACGCCATTCACCCCGACAAGGTCATGGAATGCCTGGCTCTGCTTCTTTGCCACCTGCCCTACATCCGCGCCAATCACGAGCCATTTTTCCTCCGCATTGAATGCCGAATCTATTGCGCGTATTTCCTTTGACAGCTCCTCGTCGAGCGCATTCCTTCCTGCTGAATCACAAATGAGCAGGTCGCAACTCTTCAGCTTTTCCATGCCTTCCCGGACAACCTTCGCTGCGTTCTTTTCATTTTCGTTTCCATAAAATTCCGCCTTTGCCCTCTCCGCCAGCGTCCTTAATTGCTCCGTTGCCGCTGGCCTGAACACATCCGCGGCAATCAGCCCTACCTTCATTCCGCGCTTAGAATACCATTTAGCCAGTTTACCGCATTGTGTTGTCTTTCCAGCGCCAAACAGCCCGACCAGCAAAATCCTTTTCGGCTTTTCAGGTGGCTGTGTGGAACCACCAAGGATTTCAGCCAGCTTGCCGTGCATTGTTTTTATGATGTGCTCGCGCCTGTTGAGGCCTTCAGGGAGCTCCCTGAAGGCTTCCGCCTCGATTTCCTTGCTCAATTTGAGCACAAGCGGGATTTCCACGTCGGCGCTTATGAGCGCACGCTGGAGTTCCTTCACCGATTCCTTCACGGTCTCCTTGTCAATCGAGGATGTGCGCAGCCTGTCCATTGCATTCCTTAAAGAATCCCCGAAGCCCATAGAACCACTTGAAAATCTGGGGTAAAAAGGATTAAATTGGTGGCTATTGGGGCCTAATCGCCGGAATATTTGCTTTGCCATGGCCTTTGCTGCCGGCTGTTCAGCCCATTATTCCTGCAAATCAATGTACAGTTCCCCTACTTTGTGGCTTGAATCATTTTTGTCAAAGGTCAGTGAAACCATTTTCGTGCCCTTTTCGAATTCGGCATCATACTGCACTGCAATCGCATCTATTTCCATGCCTTCATATTCCCCTGAGTTCTCATACGCTGCGACAAATTTTTTTGATTTGTACTTACCAAGCTTCTTGCCTGTTTCCAGCCTGAGCGCATCAAACTTATCTTTCGCTGGCACCGCGATTTCCATGAAGCCGCCTGCATATGCCCCGTAATCCCCTGAGTCGAGCGACTGCAGCATTTCCTCGGCAACAGGGTCGGAAATCCTCTGCCACTCCGTGGCTTCCCCGCCTGAAAGCTTTTTGACGCCAGGAATGCCTATGCAGCCAAGGAGCAAAACCAGTGCCAGCATTAAAATGAATTTTTGCATTACCTATTCTCGTCTTGGCGGTATTTAATCTTTTAGCTTTTGGAAAAATTGGGTCGCATTTGCCGGGCTTAAAAAAATAGTTTTTTCAGGAGGTTTTTCCCCCTGAAAATAATTTGCATATCTGCTGGCAGCTTGACCTTTTTTTTATAGTGCTGCAAAAGTATCTGCGTGTTCTCTTTCTTGTTCCCCTTTAGGGTTTCGCCAACCTTTTGCTTTCTCTTTCCTTGCCCCCTTTGGGGGGGCGAGGCATCGCAACTACAAAGTTGCGATGTCAAGAGAAAGGAAAAGGTTGTTTCAGTTCTCGACTATTTCTATTCTCTGGACTTTCTTTGTCGCGGCTGCCGCGATTTCTTCCTCGGTCTTCTTCTTTGTCCTGAAGTTCGCGTAAGGCCTGTACTTTGTCTTTGTCCATGCCTCGGGCTGCTTCTTCCTGAGCCTGAATTCGCTCTTGAGGAGCTTTACCCTTAGGCCTTCGCTGGCCTCGAGGCCAACCATTTCACTCAGTGAAACCATCGCACTCACCAATCCTTTTTTTTAGCTTGATTCAACGGCTTGGCAACGAATCTGCCTTGCCTGATTTTTGGCTTGAGGCTTTTCGCCACGCCGATTATATCGGAAATATTACTGTTCCCCTTCTGTTTCCACGTCGCCTATGTCGCTGTCGTCCGCTTCCGGCTCCGGGGTTTCTTCGCTTGGCTTGCTTTCAGTCTGGCCTATCACTTCGCCGAAGCTTACCCTGCCCCTTACTGCGTTGACCTTGACCTTTACCTTGTCGCCTTTCTTGACATTCGGGATAACAATGACATAGCCCTGCACCTTTGCAATGCCGTCCCCCTTGTCCCCTATGCCCTCTATTTCGACGTCATAGGTGTCGCCTTCCTTTACCGGGATGGGGCCGAACGATTTCCTTGTGGGCCTTCTCTGCCCGAACTCCCTGTTGCCCCCTGATTCGCCTTCGTAGCCTTCTTCCATTCGATTTCCTCCGAAAGTTATTGTTAAGCCCTGACGTGGAACAGCACAACCGCCTCAAAGGGAGAATGACACCTATTGAGAAAAAGAGTTATTGCTGGCCCAACCCTTATTATACTTCTGCTTATGAAATATATAAACCATTCGATTTTGCCGTTAAATGGCTTTTATTGCCTTTAAACGCCAAAATGCGGGGGGCGTATCCCTGTAATTCGCTGTTTTGCGGGGTCACTTCTTCTTGACTTCGAACTGGCCTTTCTTTCCCGCGGAGACCTGAATCTGTCCCCTGAATTCGGAGCACCAGCCATTCGTGATTTTTATGGTGTCCCCTTCCTCGGCCTGTGAGCACTGTTCGTTCCAGAGCGTCACCCTCACTTCCTGGCCTGCCTCGTCCTTTGCGGCGCAGTTGCAAACCGTTCCAGAACCCTTTTCGTTCGCGTACTTGCGCGGCTCCTCTTTTGAAACGACTTCGAGCGATATTTCGGGTATGGGCGTTGACGGCCTCAGTTCCTTGACAAGCATTAAACCACCATTTCCAGTTCCATTATACTTTAGGATTCTGCCCGACAAATGCTTTTAAAGGAATCACCATTCAAGGCCAAGCCATTGAGTTCACAAGAAACCTTTAAATTTCCGGCTTCGTTATTCTAATTCGCTATGGCAAAAATTGTTCTTCTCTGGAACACGCACAGGAACGAGAACCAGGTTACGCGCGAAATGGCTGCCCTGCTGCGGGAAAGGCTTGCAAAACTCGGGAATGAAGCGGAGGTTTTCATGGTTCCGGATGAAATCACGATGTTCGGGCATTATTCTGGTCCGGCAAGGGAAAATAAATTTTTTATCGATTCAATAAATTATGCCGAAAATATTCTTCCTCTCGTGAGACGGCAATTTCCGGGATGTGCAATAATTGACCTGCACACCACGCCCCAGGAACAGGTCCTTCAGCCGGTTCCAGGCCAGAAGCGGGATGTGAATTTGAGAAAAATAAAGAATTGGAGGGCCTCTGTCGGTAAGGCGTTTAATCCAACAATGGAAGGCCAGCTTGAAATAAGGCCTTTTGAAGGGGGGTATATAGTTGAAATGCCTGCGCATTATTCTGTTGCAGGCCGCGAATTGCTTGCTGCAAGGCCAAATTACCGCCATGCGCACTACTTCGAAAGGCAGGCGGACTCACGGGCTTCAAAGGCAGCGAACTTCCTTAGCCCGGGAGTTGTTGCAAAGCTTGCCCACTTAATTGACACAACCGTGAAAACAGATTTGGGCATTTACAAGGTGCGCCCCGGAAAAGTGCCGCACCTGAAAAGGGTTTTCAGGCCTGCTTCGGAAAAGAAAATGCGGCATGGCCCCGGCGCAAGGTGGAAGAACAGGGCGCGGTGAATTGTCCCATTTTGCGAATTGAAGTTTCTTGTTGCCTGCGATTTTAAATTATTGCAGACACAACCAATGCGGAAATTACCGCAAACACCACTGCCAGGGCAGTGAATATCCCCCAGAATGCGGGTATCGCGTAAAGCCTCCTGAACCTCGGCCTTTCGCTTTCGCCAAGCCTTGTTTTCAGCACGAATGCCGCGGCAATGAAGCCTATTATCGTCAGGAAATTTGAAAGGGCTAGCAGGCAAATCTGTTTTTTGCCCAGCATTCCGCCGAGCACCGCCTTGTTCGTGAGCCACGCCGCGAGGAATGAAATGCAGAAAAACATTGCCCCTGCAATCGGCAGCCAGATGGCGTTCAGGATTTCGAGGGTTATTGCGGCAACCGATGCCTTGTCGTCGAATTCCAGGTCCTGCAGGAAGTATTTCGCCTGGGCGTTTATGCTTATCCTCGTGAACCTAAGCTGCCTTGGTATTGTGCCGTTGAAAATCTTTTTTGCGCTTTCCTCCTCGTCGAGGCCGTACTGAAGCCGGTCATTGAAATAGTATTCTGTCCTTGTTTCCTTTGAGATGTTCCGGAAAATTTCAGGCTCCTTATAGCCCATGATGTCAATCTTCATCGGGATGTATGCTTCCTTGTACGCGCTCGTTATTTTGAGGGGGTAAAATATTTTCTCCGAAGGGAACCTTGCGAACACTCCTATCGGCTCCTGTGTGCTTCCGTAATAGCCGCCCTTTGCCGTGCCCTGCCAGAGGTTTTCCCTGTATTCCGCGGGGTCGCTCACCCAGCTCACGATGAATGAGTAATCCTTTCCAATGTATTCCTCTATCCTCAGCTTTGCATCATCTGAGAGATTCGTGCCGCGCGCCTCGAGGTAACGGTAAAATCTAGCGCTGTCCTGTGTTGTCATTACCTCTGTTGCAATGCCATACTTGTCAATGTGCTGCCATATTTCATAACCGTTGTTGCTCACAATCGGGCCCCGGTCGCTGTAACTTTTTTCATTGCCAGCCGAGGCATATTTTTCGCCAACCACAAAAAAGAACAGCAGCGCAGGCGGGAATGCTGCGACAAAGTTCGCCAATGCAAGGCTTTCGAGATTGCCCTTGAGCCTTTGCTTCAGCCCTGTCCCGTACATGCTTGGGAAAGCCTTGAGGTTTGCTATTTCGATTTCGCTTGGCTTTGCCGGCAGCGGGAAAATCCAAACCCTGTTAGTGTCAGGCCCGTTTACCCTGCTGCTTGTCTGGACAAAAATGAGCAGGTTTTCATAGCCGTTTTCGTGGCTTATTACCGCGCTTTGCTTTTGCTGCATTGCAATTGTCTGATTAGGGTATGCGACCAGGCCGTCCGAAAACGCTGCCCCGCTTGTTATCACTAAAGCCAACAGTATCAGAATCGCGCTGCGCATTGAAATTCTCGACCCTCTTGCCATAATGCCCATCCATAATGGTGCCTTGGGCTATTTAACCGTTGTTTTTTTGTTCGGCTTTTGCCTTTAACGGGCAAATGCAAAAACGGTCCAATAAACCGGCGGAGTCATTGTTTCATTATTGGAACATGCGCCCCAAAATAGGAACAATTAAACTTGGGCTGCCGTTTAGGAACAATTAAACTTGGGCTGCCGTTTAGGAACAATTAAACTTGGGCTGCCGTTT
>CABMIU010000041.1 GCA_902386385.1 uncultured archaeon | reverse complement strand
GCTTGAAACGATTATTGAAATCGCGAAAGGCGTTTTCAGGTTCGTGAAGGGCGTTGTAGCGCCATGATTCCTGCAAAGTTGCGATGTCGGGAGAAATGGAAAGCTTGTGTCACTTCTCCAAAAACGGGAGTTTGACTGCCCTTATTTTTTCATTCCTTGCGAGCATGGCCCCTGCAACCACAAATGCTCCGAGGATTATGAAGTCGCCCGCGAAGTCCTTTGCGCTGTAAAGCAGGTTCGGGTGTGAAGCCGTTAGCCAGTACATGGCGTTGTGAAGTGCGACAGCTGCAAAAATCGTTGCCACGAATTCAAGCGCCCTCGGATTCCCCATGTTCTTCCCGTATGCGAGGGCCATTATCCCTATGAGCACGTGGCAGGTTTCGTGGAAAATGAAATCAAACAGCCTCGCCTCAGGGGGAAAAGCCTGCGAGCTGAAAATCATCACCTTGCCGTGGCCATAAAGAGCGAAGAACGCAACGGATTTCGCCCAGATTATAAACTGCAGCCCGGCGTATGCCTTTGCAATCCTTTTTTGCGCGTCATTTTGCATTTTCATCCGCTCCATTGCCTGAAGCATACGCCATTTTTCGCCATTGATTGCCTGTTGCGTCATTTATATATAATAGGTTCTCCATAGTATTTCCGGTTTTTCATGGTTTCCGAGGAAAAAAAAGGTGTCATAAAGGAGTCAATCCGGCGCCTGCTCGAACTCGGTATTTCGGACAGGGAAGTCATTGACAACCTCGGCAGTGTGGGCATTGATGTGCAGTCCGCACGCGGAATCCTGCAGGAAACAAAGGATGAGCTTTCAGGAAAGCCTAAAAATGTTCCGCAGCAGGCCCAGCCGGTGCAGCAGCAGGGTCAGCAGGCCCCCCGTGTAAAACAGGGCCGGCAAGGCAGGGGGGGAGATGAGAAAGTTGATGCCGACAGCATAACCGATGACATTTATGGCCTCTCAGAGGAGGAAGAGTCCGGACTCAAGACGCCCGTGATATCAAAGCCGATAAACAATCCCCAGTATGATTCCCAGAACAAGCCCGCGCAAAAGCCTGTTGGCCAGGGGCAAGTGCCGGGGCAGTCCCGGCGGCAGGATGATTCCGAGGACCTTGCCGAGCTATGGGAAAAGGGGATAATGACGACAGTGAATGCCCGCCTTGCTGAGATGAAGCAGATTAAGGAAGACCTCAATGCCGTGCTTGACAGGAAAATTTCTGAAAGGGTGCAGGTCGAATCCAAGAAGATTGAAACGGTGATGGATTCCCAGCGCACCCTTTTTTACTCGAAGATTGACGCGCACCTTGACGCAAAGGCCGATGAGCTCAAGCGTGTCCTTGAGTCGAAGGCGAGGCAGCTAGAGGACGTGAACGCGAAGCTCAACGACCAGATTTCAAGAATTTCAGCCGAAAAGAAGTTCACCTCGGAAATTCTCGCAACCATAAACCAGAAGGCGGCTTCGATTGATGCGACCAGAAGCCAGATGATTTCTGAGACAAATTCATCGCTCCTGTCAATGGAAACCAAATTCAACTCATTCATGTCGGAATCTGCGAGGAAGCGCGACGACATCGAGCAGCGCATAAAGAACTCCCTGCAGCTGGAAACCACCATAACAGAAGGCGTGGTTGCGAATGCAAAGCAGGTAATCGATTCCATGCGCCTCGAGAAGGAGCAGGAACTGACGAGGAGGGTGGAGGCAAAGGTAAAGGAGCTTGATGAGCTCACAAGGCTCGTTGATGCGAAAGGCGTCACCCAGAAACTGATGCAGATTGGCGAGCTTGAGCAGAGGCTCGGGAAAAAGGAGAAGGACATAGACCTCAGGATTGAGAGGCTTTATTCCGAGAATGAAAAGGCAGTTGCCCAGGGCATTTCATCGCTCAGGAAGGAATTCGAGGCGTACAAAAAAGAGATTTCCAGGGTCAACACAGGGAACCTTGAAGAGATTGAGAAGGCCTATGCAAAGAGCGTTGATGACCTGTTTGCGCAGCACCTTGTCGCCTGGAACAAGGCAATAGCCGAAAAGAAAAAAGAAATAGATGCCCTCAAGGCCGAGGTCGACGTGGAGAAATACAATGCGACCCTGGACGCTTTGGGCGAATTCAAGGAGCAGTTCCTCAATACGGTGAAGAAGAACATACAGGACTACAACAAGTCGAAGAAGGAGCTTGCACAGAGCATTATAGAAAGGGACAAGGCGATAAATGATTACCTCAGGAAGATAGATGCAAAGCTCCTGGAGCTCACGGAATTCAAGAAGGGCTTCTCGAAGGATGTGCACGACCTGCTTTCGGTAATACCTGAAAGCGAGTCAGAGAGGAGAAGGAAGTAGCGTTGCGAGTGAAAGTTTAATTGGCAAGGCCGGTGTGTTATATATTAGGGAAAGGGAATGCAATTTGCAATCTTTGGGAAAAGGCGGGTGTTTTTGCATGGACAGGGAAGAAAAATTCGTGCTTTGGTTCGACGGTATTGGAATAGCTGACGTGCCCCTTGTCGGGGGAAAGAATGCTTCCCTGGGCGAGATGTACGTGCAGCTCTCATCCAAAGGGGTAAGGGTCCCGAACGGCTTTGCAGTGACAGCGTCGGCTTACAGGCATTACCTCGAGGCGACAGGCCTCAAGCAGAAAATCCGCTCAGAGCTTTCAGGCCTTGACACGCGCGACATGGATTCGCTTTCAGCCAAAGGGCACAACATAAGGCAGATGATTCTCCACGCGCCGATTCCGGAAGAAATCGAGGGCGAAATAACGAGGGCTTACAGGCGCCTTGAGAACGAGT
>CABMIU010000040.1 GCA_902386385.1 uncultured archaeon | reverse complement strand
TAAAAAAAGTTTTCCCGGCTTTATGATTTGGCTTTTTTACTTTGATTTTATCGCAGTTTTTACTATTCTCACTTTCCCTTTTCCTCTTCTGGCTGCAAGTGAAATTATCTCTTTCGGCAAACCAAAATCTTCCCTTTCAGGGCGCTGGCGAAGCACGGGCCACCCGATTATTTTTGGCTTGGGTTTTTTCTTGAAAATTTTTTTTAATCCCCCGATGCCGATTTTCATTCCTGCACCTTGCCTGCTTTTATCGGATTCCGCTTTGGTGAAACCCGCGTTGGTTTGCCCCTGCATTGCGGCAACTGAAAATCAAACAATGCCTGGCTTTTATTTCCTGTGCCTTTTTCTGCCCAGCCCCAGCATAGGGCCGAAAAATTTTGCCTGGGCTGCTATGACTGAAGGCACCCTTTTTGGTGCTTTGTGTTTGAATGCTGGAATTGTCGGCATTTTTTTCACCTTAAAGAACATTGTTTCCTTACTATAAAAATGTTGGGCTTTTGTCAGAATGCTTTCTCGGTTGCTTCTTTTTGTGGTTCCGACAGAAGTCCGAGCATTTTATAGTAATTTTCCAGTACTTTTTGGGCTCTTCTGAACCTTTCGCCTTCCGCTCGTAGTGCAGGGGAAGCATCCTTGTTGCGCTCAATTAGGGATGCATCCGCCCCAAAGTTTTTCGCGTGGTATAAAGGGTCTTCGTGGTAAAGCCTGATTGTTTCGATTGTCCTTGCAAGGGCTTCCGCGTCAAGCTTTCCGAAAACGTCCCATGCTATTCCTGCAACCCTTATCTTTGCATTGTCAGGCAGTTTGTCAAAAGCCTTGCCTGCCTTGGCGTATTTTGTCATCTCGATTCGCGCAACCTGCTCTGCATTCGGCACCTTAAGTTCCATGAGCCTTATGGCCCTCTGGGACATCCTTTCCTGTGCCCTAGATTTAACAATTTTGGGCAACTCATTAACTGCAGTTCCCATGGCGAGCAATGCAGCTGCGCCCAGTGCGGCAGCCTTTTTTTTGTTTCCTTTAGCCCATTTTGTGAGCTTCCATGAAGAGGGCGATGAAAGCTTCATCCATCCCCTTCTTGCTAATGGACTTGTCTTTGTGTTTTTCAAGGCGTATCCTGTTGGAGTAATTCCGATTTGCCTTTGCTTCAGCATCTTTTCACCATTGTCAGGTCTCCTGAAACTTTACTGCCCAATTTGGGCTAGACAAAGTAGGCTTTAAGTTATATATAAACCCTTTTTTCCGCTTTATGGGCTTTCTTCCGCCACGCCAACTTATTTAATACTTTTCAAAGCCTTTCGTTATGGAAGCATGTACTCTACTCTTTACAGGACGCATTCCTGCGGCGAGCTTTCCCTGAAGGAAGAGGGGGGGAAAGCCACGCTTTCCGGCTGGGTTGACACACTCAGGGACCACGGGGGGCTTTCATTCATTGACCTGCGCGACCGCTATGGCCTAACGCAAATAGTGGTGAATCCAGAAAAGGGCGTGGCGCTGCAGGAAACCGCGAAGAAGCTCCGGCGCGAATTCGTTGTGCAGGTAAAGGGCACTGTAAAGAAGAGGCCTTCTGGCACGGAGAACAAAGCATGGAAAACAGGTCAGGTAGAGGTCGAGGCCGAGGAGATTAATGTGCTTTCGCCGGCGCTTCCCCTGCCGATTGAGATTTCGGACAAGGCCCAGTCGAGCGAGGAGTCAAAGCTCACTTACCGCTACCTTGACCTGCGGTCGAGGCAACTGCAGCAGAACCTGGTTTCGAGGCACAGGATTGTGAAGATTGTCCGCGACTTTTATGATGAGAACGGATTCCTTGAAATAGAAACCCCTATCCTTGCAAAGAGCACCCCTGAAGGCGCGAGGGATTATTTGGTGCCTAGCAGGGTGAATCCCGGCAAATTTTATGCCCTGCCCCAGAGCCCTCAGATTTTCAAGCAATTGCTGATGATTTCCGGCTTTGACCGTTACATGCAGATTGCGCGCTGCTTCAGGGACGAGGACCTTCGCGCCGACAGGCAGCCCGAGTTCACGCAGATTGATGTTGAAATGAGTTTTGTTGACGAGGAAGATGTCATGCAGCTGCACGAGAAACTGGTGCAGCGCATCTGGAAGGAGATGCTCGGCGTTGAAATCAAGTTGCCCCTGCCGAGGCTCACTTATGACGAGGCGGTTTCACGCTACGGCATTGACCGGCCTGACACGCGCTTCGGCCTCGAGCTCGTTGATGTTACAAAAATCCTGGGCGAGAGCGGCTTCAATGTATTCAAATCCGTTGCAAAGGAAGGGGGGGCGATAAAGGCGGTCAATGTGCAGGGCAGGGGTGATTTCTCCCGCTCTGAAATCAGCGCCCTGGAGGATTTCGTGAAAATCTACAAGGCAAAGGGCCTCGCCTCGCTTAAAGTAACTGCCGGCGGAACGCTCGAGGGCCAGACCGTGAAATTCCTCGGCGAAAAAACCGCAAAGGAACTGGTTGCCAAGATGGACGCGAAGGAAAACGATTTGATACTGATTTGCGCGGGTCCAGCGAAAATTGTAAATGATTCCTTGGGCTTCCTGCGCAACCACCTCGCGGAGAAGCTCGGCCTGATAAAAGAGGGCCAGTGGAACTTCCTCTGGGTGCATTCCTTCCCGATGTTCGAGTGGAGCGAGGAGGAGCAGAAGCTGAATGCGATGCACCATCCTTTCACCTCGCCCAAGCTGGACCAGCTTTGCCTGATTGAAACAGAGCCGCTTGAGATAAGGGCAAAGGCATACGACCTCGTCCTGAACGGGATTGAGCTGGGCGGGGGGAGTATAAGGATTCATGACACCGAAGTGCAGGCGCGTGTTTTCAGGGCCCTTGGCATTACAGGTGAATCCGCCAAGGAGAAATTCGGTTTCATGCTTGATGCTTTCAAGTACGGCGCCCCGCCCCACGGAGGCGTGGCGTTCGGCCTTGACCGCATGGCAATGATGATTGTAGTCGCCCCCGGAATCCGTGAAGTCATTGCCTTCCCGAAGAACAAGGCTGCTGTTTCCTTGATGGATGGCTCGCCCAGCAGCGTGGACGAGAAGCAATTGAGGGAACTGAGACTTAAACTAGAGCTTGTAAAAAAGTGAGGCGAAGTGGGGCTCATGCAAAAAACCAAAATCACGAAAGAGCTTCTCCTCAAGGTTTCAGCCAACAGCCGCCTCAGCCTCACAGAAACCGAGGTGAAGAAATTCCTCCCCCAGCTCGAGGCAGTCCTTGAATCCTTCTCCAAGCTTGACGAGGCTGATATCAAGGGCACCGAGCCCTCATTCCAGCCGATTCCGCTAAAAAATGTTTTCCGCGAGGACCTGGCAATTGCGGGGAACTGCATTCCGAATGAAACCGCCCTTGCAAACACCGCCCACAAAAAAGACGGCTACTTCAAGGGGCCGAAGGTAGTGTGATGGCATGGCTTCCAAATCGCCTTTTGGCGCTTCTGAATTCGTGAAGGGAGTCCAGTCCGGCTCAATTTCCGTGCTTGAGCACACCTCTAAAATATGCGATGAAATCGAAAAAAAGAACAGGAAATTCTGGCACTTCAATTTCTTTGACAGTGAAAATGCCCTTGGCCAGGCGCAGGTGCTTGAAAAGGAAATTAAAAGGGGCAGGAACGGAAAACTTTTGGGCATTCCCCTCAGTGCCAAGGACTGCCTGTGCGTGAAGGGTATGGAATCGAGGGCCGGCTCGAAAATACTTTCAGGTTACGTCCCGCCATTCGACGCGGCAGCGGTTGAAAAGTGTCGCAAAGAAGGCGCTATAATTTTGGGCAAGACTTCCCAGGACGAATTTGGCTTTGGAACCTTTTCCGTGAACCACACTGCTGAAACAATAATGGGCGGGAAAAATTTAGGGGTGAAAATCCCGCTGAATCCGCTTGATTCGGAGCGCAGTTGTGGCGGCAGCTCAGGCGGGGCGGCAGGGTTCGCTGCCCTGACTGAAAACACTCATGTTGCCCTCGCGGAGAGCACGGGCGGTAGCATTGCCTGTCCCGCTTCCTTTTGCGGAGCCGCTTCAATCACCCCGACTTATGGCCTTGTTTCGCGCTATGGTCTAATGGATTACGCGAATTCGCTGGACAAGATAGGGGCGATAGGGAAATCAATCCCTGATGTTCGATTGCTTTTGGATGTAATTGCAGGCAGGGATGCAAGGGACAGCACGTCATTGGAATCAAGTGGCATAGCGCTTCAGGATTTGAAGAAGATTAAAATCGGGGTCCCGAAAGAGCTCATGGCCGAGATTGAAAACGAGAAAGTGAAGGATGCAGTGCTGAAGAAAATCAGTTCAGCCGAGGAACTCGGCATTGAAACTGTCGAAGTCTCGATGCCCCTCAATGCCAAATACGGCATAGAAGTCTATTACCTCATCGCAATGGCGGAGGCTTCGACTAATCTGGCCAAGTACTGCGGGATGCGCTACGGGTACTCGAAAAAGCTTGAAGGGAATTTCAACGAGTATTTTTCCGCCGTGCGCTCAGAGGCATTCGGGGAAGAGGCAAAGCGCCGCATACTTCTGGGGACTTTTGCGCGCATGTCCGGATTCAGGGCTGCGTATTATTTGCGCGCAATGAAAGTGCGCACCAAATTAATTAGTGAATTCAAATCCGTTTTCTCAAAGGCTGATTTGCTCGCATACCCAGCGATGCCGATGGTTGCCCCGAAATTCAGGGAAATTGAAAAGCTTTCGCCGCTTGAGCATTATGCGGCTGACCTTTGCACTGTCCCGCCTAATGTGTGCGGCATGCCCCACGCAACGGTAAATGCTGGCGAGGTTGGCGGAATGCCTGTCGGGCTGATGGTTGTCGGGAACCACCTCGAAGATTCAAAAGTGCTTTCGCTTGCTGCCGAATTGGAGGGTTTGAAGTGAAGTCGCAGGAGCTGCTGCTCGCGGAAAATGCCTGCGTTGCCGCAGGAAAAATCGCTATGGGGCATTTTCGCGAAGCCTTGGAGATTAAGTTCAAGGACGCGGGGAGCCTGCGGAACATGGTCACGCGGGCGGATGTGGAGTGCGAGCGCAAGATAAAGGAAGTTATTTCAAAGGAATTTCCGGCGCATTCCTTTTTGGGCGAGGAGGAAGGCAGGCACGGAAACTCGGATTTTGTGTGGGTGATTGACCCCATTGACGGCACCACTAATTTCGTCCACGGCCTCGATTACTTCGCGCAGTCTGTTGCCCTCGTTCACAAAGGCGTTCCTGTCTGCGGCGCGGTTTACAATCCCGCGAGGAAAATGATGTTCTCCGCGGAAAAGGGCAAGGGCGCTTTCCTGAACAAGAAAAAGATTTCCGTTTCAAAAGTTGATTCGATTGAAAAATCCCTCCTGCTCAGCGGCTTCCCTTATGAAGGCGGCGTTTTCGAGGAGAAAACACTGAAATCAATGGCGTCCTTGCGCGGAAAATGCCAGGACCTCCGCAGGTTTGGCTCGGCTTCCCTCGATTTCTGCGCTGTTGCTGAAGGAATTTGCGACGCTTACTTTGAATATGTGCTCCAGCCCTGGGACGTCGCAGCGGGAATGCTCATTGCCGCCGAAGCCGGGGGGAAGGTAACCGACATCAACGGCGGCGAAGAGCTAATAGGGTCGAAGCACTTCCTTGTTTCGAACGGACTGATTCACGGAGTTGTGCTGGAGAAACTGGAGAGGGTGTGATGCACCTCTCTAGAAAATTAAAAAGGCAACAGAACTTTTTTCCAATGGCTTAAATATGAATGAAATTTCAAGCATTTTGGGGGTGCACTATTCTACTGTGAGGCAATGGGTTAAAACTAAAAAGCATTTGCCGCGTTTTCTTAACAGTGACTTAGGGGATTTTTTGAATGCCTGATGTTCTTATAGGTTTGGAATGCCATGTTTCCCTGAATTGTGACTCAAAGCTTTTCTGCAGCTGCCCCACACGGCCATCCGAAGCCGCTGCCGATGAGCCAAACACAAGGGTCTGCCCAATATGCCTAGGATTTCCCGGCTCAAAGCCCGTGCTGAACAAAAAGGCGGTTGATTTTGGCATAATTGTCGCCCTTGCACTGAATTGCCGCGTTAACAAGGAATTCTTTTTCTCGCGCAAGACATATTTCTACCCTGACCTTGCAAAGGACTTCCAGATAACACAGTATGAAATCCCTGTCGGCGAAAATGGGTTCGTTGAAGTTGAAGGGAAAAAAATCAGGATTAGGAGGGTGCATATTGAGGAGGACCCCGCTGCCTTGGTGCATGAGGCCGGAATGGGTGGCAGTAAGTATTGTCTTGTTGATTACAACCGCTCCGGCATCCCTTTGGTTGAAATCGTCACCGAGCCGGACATTGAAAGCCCCCTGCATGCAAGGCACTTCCTTGACAAGCTCCTGACTGTCCTGAATTACCTCGGCGTTTATGCCCATGGTGAATCCGTGCTCAAGGCGGACTGCAATCTCTCAATCAATGGCGGCGAGCGCGTTGAAGTGAAGAATGTCACTGGCTTCCGCGCTGTAGAGGATGCGCTGCGGGCGGAATTCGAGAGGCAGAAAAAACTGGTTGCCGGAGGCGGGAAGATTGTGCGCGAGACAAGGGGCTTTGATGCGGTAACAAAATCCACTTTTTCCATGCGCACGAAGGAAACCGAGGATGATTATGGCTATATCGCTGACGGGGATTTGGTTAAAACCGAAGTGGATGAAGCATGGCTTTCCTCGCTCAGGGCAAAGCTGCCAGAGCTTGCAGAGGAAAAGGCCAAGCGCCTCATTGGGCAATACCGCCTGAATGAATATGATGCAAAGGTTATTGCCGGTGACAAGGCTATTGCGGATATTTTCGAAGAGTGCGCCAAGGCCGATGCTTCAATTGCCGCGAGGATTGTTTCCCGCGAACTCCTTGGCATCCTGAGCTATAATTCACTTCGCCTCGGGGACACAAAGGTAACTGCAAAGGGAGTTGCAGGCCTTGTCCTGCTAATGAAGGATGGCAAGGTAAGCGGCAAAAATGCCAAAGAATCCCTTATCAGGTATTGCCTTGAAGGCACGGAGCCAGGCGATTTCCTTTCAAATAACGGGCTGCTGATTGACTCTTCCGGAAGCGGCATTGAGGATGCAGTAAATGCGGTTGTTGCGGAAAACCCTGCTGCCTTTGCGGATTTCAGGTCCGGGAACCAAAAGTCCCTCAATTTCCTGATTGGCATTGTTATGCGCAAACTTAAGGGCAAAGCAAATGCCCGCGAAATACAGGCGATTATCGAAGGGCTGAAGTGAATCCTGCCGAAATTCGTGTACATTTTTCGGCATATTTTTTTCCCTGAAAAAAATTTCCGGGAAAATGATGGCTCGCCTTTTTTTTTGATGCCTTAAATCGTTTTTTATCCTCAAAATTCCCGCGAGTTTGATTATGTCCGAAAAACCGCGTGAAGCCTTTTAAAGATAACTGGTGTTTTTGGTTAAAGGCAAATTTTTCCGCGAATTCTAGAATATTTAGATGCATTTTATTGCATCGCGGAAATTTGCCGCATGTGCATTTGCATTGGCAATTCCTGCCCGTGGCGTAAGCACCGTGTTTGGAGGGGATTTATTTGGAAGTGAATTCAGCAAAGTTAAATGAAATTGAATTGAATGCATGCCGGGTGCCGGACTCAATGGCGGGGGCTTTTTTCCGCAGGATTGATTCTTTCATTGCAGGCAAAGTTTTCATTTACTCGTGGATTTACTCCACCTCAAAGTGCTGGTTTGTGGAAAGGCCTGTTTTGGGGCGGATTCCCCTGGCAGGCCGTGCATTCGGGTTATTTACCTCGACTCTTGTTGTCGCAGTTGTACTGGCGGCCTGCATTTTATCGCCGATATTTTCATCAATATCTGCAGTTTTCAGCCGTGCTTTTGCTTTTGAAAAGCGGAGGTTCATTACTCCGCACGGGTTCTCAATAGGGCTCTCGTTGATTGTGCTCATTGCTTTCGTGCTGTCGGTTGTTTTCGCTATGAAGTGAAGCCAAAAAACCTTTTTGCCCGTTTTTTTTGGCTGCCTTGAATTTTTCCAAAAACCCTTTTTTTGGCATTTTTACGCATTTTCGGCTTCTTGTACCAAAATTCATTTATAAATGCTGGGCGGCAATGTGTACGAATCGGCTTGGCGGGAAGTTTTCACCTCACGCTTCCTTGTCCTCAGGGACAAGGCCCTGCAAACAATGGTTTGCAAGGGCTTCCCCCGCCTTTTTCTTTTTTTCGGTGCAGCAATTGGTACAAAGCATGCCTGTTTTGGTACGGCGTTTTTGGCTTATTGGTACAACGTGGTACAAGGGAGTGGTTCAATGGGGAAAAGGTCATGGAAACTGGTTTTGGCAGCGGCTTCGCTTTTCATGCTGTTCGCCCCGCTGTTTGCATTCGCGGATAACAATGAAAAGGCATGGGATGTCCTCAGGCCTGTTTCGGAATTGGCAAAGCAGTTTGACCCTGTTGTCCAGTGGTTCCTGCTCACGCTTTCAGTGGCCATACTCGCAATTTCTGTTCTCGCTTACCGGAAATCAAAATCAAGGAGAATAGCCCTTATTTCCTTTGCGTTTTTCATTTTCAGCCTAAAAGCAGTGTTGAAGGTCCTTGATTTGTATGTTTCAACAGGCAATTTCTTTTCCGCCTCAGCGAATGATGTTGCGGATTTCCTCATAATGCTATCCCTCTTTGTCGCGGTTTTTTACAGGAAATCCCACGAGAAGTTCTTTGAGAGGGACTCTAAGTAGGGGTTCGCATGGACAACCTTGAGGAAGCCCTCCGCCTCGAAGTGAGGCGCCGGATATATGGGACAATACAGCAGAACCCCGGCCTGCACTTCAGGGAAATCCAGCGCAGGGTTGGCATAGCGACAGGGGCTTTGCAGTACCATCTTGAGTATCTGGTGAAAAAGCACCTCGTGCGCCCTGAAAAGGACGCGAAGTTCCTGCGCTACTACCTTATTCGCGAGGAATTCAAGGAAACAGGGCTCATGGGCCTCCTGAGGCAGGAGAGCATGCGCAAAATAATTGTTTTCCTGATGCAGCGCAGGTTCGCGAACAACACTACGATTTCAAGCGCAATCGCTTTGAGTCCTTCGACCACTTCATGGCACCTGGAGAAGCTTGCCGATAGCCAGATAGTTGACCGTAAGAAGCGCGGCCGCAAGACATATTACTCTCTCATCGACAAGGACAAGGTAGCCTCCCTTCTCGTCGGCTACAAGTCGAGCTTCCTTGACGAGATGGTTGACAATTTCGTTGAAGTTTGGGAAGAGATCTGACACGGCCTTTTTCTTTCTCTTGGAAAGAGAAATAAAGGCCGGCGAAAAAGAAAGAGAACCGCTTACGCGGCTACTACACTTTCTGCCCTTTGCCCTTTAGCATTTCAGCATAAGCTGGCATCCAGCTTTCATAAATCATTATGAGGTGCTCGCAGTTCCTTATCACTTTCGGGAATTTCATCCTCAGCCCGTTTATTATTGAGTTGAACTGCTGGTAGCTTTCCACCGCGAACTCGAATTCTGCTTCCCATGGCGCGAGGCTCCTGATGTAGTAGAGGGAATTCGGGTGCACCCGCATCCATTCATAGAGCGATTTCTCGTCCTGTTCTGAGAGGGATTTGAAGTATATTATTGCCTTGAAGAATTCCAGCCCGATCTTGTTCAGGTCAACCGCTATCCTGTAACCCACGATTATTTCCTTTTCCTCCATTTTCTTTATCCTGCCCATCACTGTTTCGATTGTTGAACCGACCTTCCTGCTGAGCCGGGCCATTGGTATTCTTGCATCATTGGCCAGCACCGACAGTATTTTCATGTCAAGGGGGTCAGTTTCATTGTTTGCGAAGTGGCCTGCTACAATGCGCGGAACCCCATCCTTTTCCCCCAAAAAGAATTTCTTGTTGTATGCTGTTGTGTCGACCATTGTGCCGATGTATTTGCCGACAATTATGTGCTGCCACTTCGACAGCAGAAAATTTATTTCCTCATAAAAGCCGTGCACGCTCCGCGAGAGTATTGCGAATACGCAATCATAAGCGCCGTCCGAGATGCCCATCCAGTAAATGTTCTTGTCCGCCTTCAGTTCCTCGAAGAATTTTTCCCTTTCGTCCGGCAGGTTATCGAGCTTGAGGTAAACCTTGAACATAAGGTAGCCGAGCTTGCTCGGGTTTATCGCGGCCTGGAATTTTTCTATAACACCTCTCTGGATGAGTTGTTCAATCCTGTACTTGACTGCTTCCCTTGATTTGCCGACTTTTTTCGCGAGGATTGAATTCGGGATTCTGCAGTTCTTGTCCAGTTCAGAAAGAATCTTCCTGTCCGTAATATCAAGAATTAATTTGTCCATATTTAACCGTTTTAAGTAAATTGTTATAAATATATCCATTAAACGGTCAAAAATTGGAAGCAAATTATATATGTGTAATTTGTTGCAGTTATTGTATGAACGCGATTCCGGACATTCCGAATTCATTTGAAGGCAAGGTTCCGCAGGGCTTTGTCAATGACGTGAATGGCTGGGCTTTCAGCCAGGGAGAGCTTGATAGAAATAAAGGCAAGCTGCTCACTCTTGACATTGATTTTGGGAATCACTGCAGCCTGAACTGCCCGCATTGCTTCAGGAGAAACAACAGGGCCGACTTTGGAATAAGCAGGGTCTTGCAATATGATGATGCCGTTGAAATAATAACGCAGGCGAAAAAGCTCGGCCTGCGCTCAGTGAAATTCCTTGGCGCGGGCGAGCCTTTCGAAAACCTGCGCTTTCTGGAGTTCCTGCGCTTTCTAAAAAAGATGGACGTGATTCCCCTGATATTTACAAAGGGGGGGTTAATAGGGGATGATTCGCAGGTCGCAAAATGGTATTCACATTATGGCGTCTTCACTGGGCGCGAACTCGTTGCCGAACTTGTAAAGGTAAATGCAAGCATATTGCTGGGCTTCAATTCTTTTGATACGGACGTCCAGGACAAGATGGTCGGCGGAGTATCTGGATACACTCTGAAAAGGAACAGGGCGCTGGAACTGCTTGTTGATGCGGGCTTCAATAAGGGAAATCCGACTTCTCTTGCCCTGATTTGCACCCCTATTACAAATGCAAACATTGGCGAAGTTTTTGAAATTTACAAGTGGGGCAGGGAAAGGAACCTGCATGTCGTTACATGTCCGACAATGGTCAGCGGAAGGTGCTCAAATGAAGCATGGGCGAGCATTACCCCTTGCGAAGAGGGGCTTGTGGGCCTGTACACCAAAATATACCTCTTCAATATTGAGAAGGGAATTCAGACTCTCGGCCAGATAAAAAATGAAGGCATTGCTTCCTATGCGGGAGCGCACCCCTGCAACCAGATAGCCTGCGGAATGTATGTCACGCTGAGCGGAAAGGTGCTGAGGTGCCCTGGCGATGACGTCACTGTTTTCGGCAGCATCTGGAATGATTCGCTTGAAAATATCTGGCTGAATTCGGGGAATTTCACGAGGCAGGGCACATTCAACTGCGGCTGCCCCCCGAAAATGGGCAAGTCTATTCCGCTTGGCCTTTTTGGAAAAGTCATGGCTAACCTGGAGCGGTTGGGATAATGGGCCTTTTCAGGAACACGGTTGACGCGGCGGTGATAACCCTTTCTTTTTTCCTCGGGGGCCTTGCAATCCAGTCCTTCGGCGTTGACTTCATGAAGGACACGATACTTACGCCGCTTGGAGTTCTCGTGTCTTTCCTCCTTGCTTTCATGGAGACAACCTACAACCGGTTTTAGGGCGGCCGGGGTTCGGGCAGTCGTTGCCGGGTATTTATGGTTTTGAGGCAAATGCTGTGATATCCTATGAGCGGTGTTTTCTTCGAGTTTGTTGGGCCGGTTATTAGCCTCAACTTTCCGTGGCTCGTTGATTTTTTCCTTTCAAACCTGCTCTGGCTTTTCATCCTGTCCGTAATGGTTCACATTCTCTTCAACGGCCAGAAGTTCGTTCCGGCATTGGCGATATTCACTTTCGCGCTCTGGCTCTGGGGGGATTTTGAAACGCTCAGCGGCATAGGCTTTGCCGGTGCCCAGGTGCTCTTCATTTATTACATGGCCAAGATATCGCTGCTGTCAATTGTCGAGAGCACGCCGAGCCTCAGGCCGCATCTTCTTGCCATAAGCACAATCTCCGGGTGTGCGGCGCTCATCGTGGCGAATGTTTTCATGTAGGCTGGTGGAATCCGGTGCAAGTCCGGCTGTCGGTTTGGAAAAGCGAAGCCAAAAACGAATCCGCCCATGCATTCCTGGCCCGCCTTTGACCCAAAAAGCTTCTAATACCCTTGCGCATATTCTAATAGGCTTCCTATGCTGGCGGGCTTTGGTCGGGGTTGCATGTCTATTTCGAGGCAGCTGATGTACTGGCTCATAGCTGGCTCACGAGGCGGGGAGAACAGGGCAAAGATTATATTAACTTTGAAGGAAAAGCCTATGAATGCCCGTCAGCTCTCGGAAAAGATGGGTGTGCATTACACTACAATAGAGCACCACCTTGAAGTTCTCGTGAAGAACGGGTTCCTCGCATGGGCCGGGGAGAAGTACGGCAAAATGTATTTCCTGTCGCAGGATTTGGTTGATGGTTTCCATGAATTCGAAAAAATCATTGGAAAGTGAAAAACAGGGCATCGCAAAGCCTGCTTTTTATGCGATAGTGCTCACGCTGGCAGCGGTTGCGCTGATTCTTTGCCTGGCAGTTGCCTTTGGCCATACTTACGGGGAAAGGGAATACAGGCACTACAACCTGATTTCCGGCGTGCTCTCTACGATTACAACACTCCTTCTGGTTTACCTCCTTGCAAAGTACCTCGAGATTTATTTTGAAACAAAATCGGATTTCACGTTTGGCCTGGTCCTTCTGGTCGCGGCAATGGTCCTTGACTCGATTGCGTCAAACAATCTTATCCATGGCCTTGTCGGGGCGGAGCCTGATGGCGGTCCGTTCCTTTTCATACCCATGGTTTTCACATTGTTCACTGCAATAATACTCCTTTACCTTGCTCGGAAATGAATGCAGCCCTAGAATGAAATGCGGCCAGCAATGTGCGCTCATCCTCATTTGGCCCCGGTTTCGCCCAGTTTCTAATCATTGTACCAATCTGCCGATTTCGGAAAGATTTCGGAAAAAACTTTTAAACAAAAAAAGCGCCATTACATCGGATTCTGAAAATGGAGGTGGTACCATGCTGCACGGCCTTGTCCCAGTTAGGGGCCATGGAAGACCGTGAAAAAACGCGAAACCCGGCTAAAAGCCACGGAGAGGAAGCCAGCGTTGGAAGATTCATCACAGAAAAACCAGCATATAAAAATTCAGGAATAATATGGTGCTCAGAGATACAAAAAATGCAAATCAGGGGCAGGCAAAGACCGCAGCAGGCAGGAGAAGAAGCGGGTGGAGCCAGAGAAAGAGACCGAAAGCATGTGCAGAGGGATTGCCCCTATAAGACAATGCCGGGGAAAATTGGGTTTCAGGGGAATGAAACCCTCCCCGGTCACCCCCGCTGCTTAAAACATTTGTTGTTTGGATTGGGCGAGGGCAGATTTGAACTGCCGACCGCTCGATTATCAGTCGAGTGCTCAAACCAGACTAAGCTACTCGCCCAAACAGCTTATTTGCCCAGAATTTGATTTCTGCTGGCAAAACCTTATAAAAGCTGTTTTGGCGGTTTTTTGCATTTGTCCAGCGGGGAGGTCTGCCGTCATTCGTGGCATTTCAGTACTGCGTGAAGTTGATTTTCGCCTTTGCCATGCGCTCGTAGAACTCGTGGTCTTCCTTCTTGCCGCGCCAGGTGTAGAAAATGTGCTCCAAGCCGGTCCACATGGTGAACCATCCGGCTGGCTCGAGGAATGTCGTAAGGAAAACTTCCCAGCTCTGGAATGCATTGGGGTTCTTCAGCTCATCCATTTTGATGAATGTTGCAACCAGCAGAAGGCCAAACCCGAGCAAGGTGAGTTTCACCCCTTTTACCTGGGTGCCCGTTAATTCCCGGTTCATGATATCATGGTGGTGCTTGAAGTATTCGTGCAGCCTTTTCTTTATCATTGCCTCGCTCTGCGGCTTCCTCCCTGCTTCAGGCACGAGGAACATTAGCGCGAGGTTCTCCGCGGACTTCACAAGGCTCGCTTTCTTTGCCTCCTGCAGGAAATCATCGGAAAGAGCGCGCTGCGAGTAAGGCCTCGGGTCAAAATCCGAAAAAATGTCGTTGTATTCCTTGATTATTATGCTTATCTCGGAAAGCCTTACCACTTCCTGCCTCTCCTCGTCAAAGACCTCCTTGACAATGGCCTCGCGCCAGCCGGAGCGCTTTTCCTGGCTGGTTTCGTTTTCCTTTTTTTCGGGCATGCGAACCAACAATGGGAAAACTGGTTATTAAAGGTTACTTCCCAAATTATCTTGTCGCTAGCTCCGTCGTCCAAGCTTTTGGCAAACCGGGCAAACTTTGTTTGCACTGCCTCGCAAAACCTTTGGGGTTTTGCAAGGAGCTTGAGAAAAACCAAGACGCGGAGCATGACAACGGTTAGCCCCGTCGTCTAGTGGCCAAGGATACGGGCCTTTGGCCTGCAACCTTTTTCTTTTCGTGACCGAAAAGAAAAAGCTTGACCAAAAAGAAAAGTGTAGGCTTCGCGAAGCCGCTTTTTTGGTGTTGTGGGAAGCGAGCCTGGGACGCCGGTTCGAATCCGGTCGGGGCTAATTAATCACTATCTGGTGAATGAATGCCTTTCAGCCTTGAAGAAAAAATTAGCTCAATTGTTGAAAGGAACAAGAGGGTCGAAGCCGACAAGGCGTGGGAAACAAGCAAGTTCCGCAGGGGGCTTATAGCGCTTGCAACCTATGTCGTCGTGGTGTACTTTCTCCTGCTCATAAATGTGCCAAACCCGTTCCTGAACGCATTGGTGCCAACGCTCGGGTTCATTGTGTCAACCCTCTCCTTGCCTTTCATCAGGGAGTGGTGGGTGAAGGACGTTTACAGGAAATAGTTATTTTCATTCCGCTGTGCGGGGACGTTTCATTAATAAAAAAGTGTGTATCGTTTTTTTGACTGTCATGGTAATGTCGTCTTCATCTGGCTTTGTAACGACTTTCCATGATTTGTGGAGCAATTCAAAATTATCCGGGGCGCCTCCTGGCAGGACATCATGCTCGGCGGTGAATAAAAACAGCCCGCCGCCCTTCAGCACCTTTCCGACTTCCCGGAATGCGGTGTCCAGGTGGCTTGAATGAGCAAACCCCAAGTTTGAGTGGATTATGTCAATGCTTTCCGGCTTTATTTTTCTTGACATGTTTTGTGAGTGCAATACCAAAAATTTTACTCCGTTTTTCGCGGGCAAATCCCATTCCCTGAGCCATCTTACTCCTGTTGCGATAAGCCTGATTGAGTCCCCTTTTTCCCTTTTCAGCTCTGCTGCCGCGTTTCCGGGGCCTGTCCCGATTTCAAGCACCGTGGGCTGTCTTATTCCCGTTGCTTGTGAATATTCAGAAATAATTTTTGAAATGTCATGCGGCCGGTAAAATCGCTTTAGTTCAGCCATTCCTGCGCCGAATGAAGTGCGCCAGTAGCGATTCGCATCCCTTTTCCTCGCCTCTCTGATTGAGTAGATGAGGGCTATTTGCCTGGATGATTCACCATGTTCGGTTTTTCTTCCTGCGATTTTCATTTCCATGCTTTCGCCAACATTACCCCGAGTGCACTATCTCAATCACGTTGCGGTGCTTCAGCTCGTGATCCCTCCCGACCATGAGCTTTGTTTTCACGTCTATTGCGCGTATGAAGTGGTCGCCCAAATCCGTGTGCAGCTTGTAGGCGAACCCGAGCGCGGTGGTGTGCGGCGGCATGAGGAAGCAATCCGGCATTACCCTTCCTTGGGAATCTGTGAGGCCTTTTGTCCCTCCGGGGAATATTGCGATGTACCCGAGGAGTTCGAACACTGCTTTTTCGAGGACTTCCTGCACTCCGGTGCTGCCGTAGGAATCAAGGACGTTTTTCTGTATGAAATCAAGGCCTGCTTTCTGCTTCTGGCTTAGCTCTTTCAGCACCTTGAAGGTTTTGTCCCCCTGGAAGTATTCAATGGAGCCTTCCTTTGCCGCGCGCTTAATTGTAAGCTCCGCAATCCCGCTACACGGTATAATCATTTTTTTTGGGAATTTCTGCTTCAGGGATTCGACGAATTTTTTGGCTGTCGGCGTGTCGGCCTTGTTTGCCGCTACAACAATGGGCTTTGAAATCTCGCGCAGTTTTGACGCGAATTTCGTTTTCTCTTCCTGCGTCCAGGTGTTCAGCTTCCTTTCCCCTAAATTAAGCAAATCAATCGCGCGCTCCACGTGCAACTCGTCAGCGCCGATTCCTGAAAGGTTTTGTGCCATTGCCTGCACCAGCTTGGTTTTTGATTCAAATGGCACTTTGTTGAACTTCAGCCAGTTCTTCTCGATTATCCCGAGGAACCAGAGGTCAATCTCTTCCTCAAGGAATTTTATGTCCCCCGCGGGGTCGTGGCTTCCCGCCTCGACGGATTCGCCTTTTTCATTCGTGGACCCGGAGGCATCCACCACATGAATCAAGACATCCGCTCGCGAAAGGTCCGAGAGGAACTGGTTGCCCATTCCTTTCCCTTCGTGTGCCCCGGGGACGAGGCCCGCGACATCAATCAGCTCGACCGGGACGTAGCGTATGTGGTTGTGGCAGAATCCCGTGCGGGGGTTGCACTGCACCCCGAACTCCTTGTCGGCGCACTCCACCCTCACAAATCCTATTCCCTTGTTAGCCTCAATCGTCGTGAATGGGTATGCTGCCATTGCCACGTCCAGCATTGTCGCAGCATTGAAGAACGTGCTCTTGCCCGAAGAAGGCTTTCCGACAACACCGATAATCATGTCAATCCAGAAAACAATTTGTTGCAATGATTTAAATAAGCAGCCGTGGCAAAAAAGAATGGCCGCGGATTTTGGGGCAAACAAACAAATAAAAGTGCTATCGCCCAGAATGAGTAAAACGGAAGGCCGTCGGGCCCTTGCGGGGTGGTTATTTGAAGCTGAAACAGGTCATTGGTTCTGGAATAGTTTTCGGGGTCGTTGCAATCATGCTGGGCATGGTTGTTTCAATGCTTTTTGGGGCACTGTTTCCCGGAATGGCTGTTGAATACAAGACGAGCCTGTTCAGGTCGTGGGAAGACCCCCTGATGATGGCTTTTTTCCTCGTGTTCTTTGTCGAGGGATTCATCTATGCCTATTTCTATGATTTCGTGAGGCAGTTGCTCAGCGGCGGAAGCGCGTTCGAGAGGGGCCTTAAATATGGCGTTGCATTGTTCGCGATAACCTCTGTTCCGGGGATGCTTGTCACTTACACGAGCTTTGTGATAAGCCTCCCGATGGTGATTAGCTGGCTTTTCTCAGGTCTCGTGCAGTTGTGCGTTGGCATCCCTTGTCTAGCTTTCGTGTTCGAGAAGCTTGAGGCTAAAAAGTGATTTTTCAGGGTGCACAGCATGGGGCTGATTGAAGGGTTTTTCGGAAAAGGCGGCGCCGGAAAAGTGGATTCTGGGCATAGCGCCGAAGCCGTGGCTCCTGCGGGGGGAGATGGGGCCGCCGGTGGCAAGGCTGGCGGGGGCGAAGCGGGCGGCAGGTACAATGAACCGTGCTCTCTCTGCAATGGCATGCCCACCGACAGGAAATGGGCGGGGAAATATTGGCACAAAAAATGCATGCGAAAAATGAAGCACGTCGCGAAAGGGATGCTCTGATTTTTTTTGCGTGAGCGGTTCTCTTTACTTTTGTTCAACCTTTTACTTTCTCTTCTCAAGAGAAAGGAAAAGGTTGTCACACGCTCATTTTCCCGAATGCGTATGTTCCCACGCCAATTGTCGCCGCTGCGAATACGCACATTACCAGGAGGTCAAGGCCCAGGCTGAACTGTGAGGCCCCGAGCAGGACCGAGCGCAGGGCATCTACCGAATAGGTTACCGGGTCAATGAATATGAATGGGCTGAGCCAGGAAGGGAGGTTGTTTATCGGGTAAAGCGCCCCGGAGAGGAAGAACATCGGGAATATTAGGAAGCTGCTCACGAGCTGGAACCCTTCAGGGCTTTCCATCTGCGAACCCACGATGAGGCCTATGCTCACAAGGCTTATGGTAGTTATGAAAAGTATTATTAGCGCCAGCGCCGCCGAAAGCAGGTTGAGCTGGAGGCCGGGCATCATTCCTGCCTGTATCATGAAGTAGCCTATTATGAGCAGGATAACTGTTTCAATTAAAGTGTCGGTTGAGCCGCCAATCACTTTTCCCACGAAAATGGACGTCCTTGAAATCGGAGACACCAAAACCTCTTTCAGGAAATCTATCTTCCTGTCCCATACTATGTACACGCCGAAGAAGACGGATGAGAACAGGGCTGCCTGCACAAGGATGCCGGGGTAAATGAAGGTCTGGTATGGTATTCCGCTGAATGAAACCACCGAGCCTATTCCCCCGCCGATTATGAGGAGCCAGAGTATTGGGCTCACTATAGAGGAAATTACCCTTGATTTTTCCCTGGAGAACACTTTCAGTTCCCTGTACCAGATTGCGTAGATTCCTTTCAGTTCGCCCATGTTTCCACCTATTTTTTTGTCGATGCGTGAATCGCCCTTTCGGCCCAGCCGCCTTCTGGGGAATCTTCCCTTATTCCCCTTCCGGTGTAATGCATGAAAACATCGCCCAGGGTCGGGGTGCTGATTTCAACAGAGTCAATTTTTCCCGCGGTTTTGAGTATTTCCTGCAGGTGCCCGCTCGCGTTGTCAACGGTAAGGCAGAACCCTCCCTCGCATTTTATGACTTCCTTAACGTAACTCAGCTTCTTCAGCGATTCTGAGTCAATTGCCTTGGCGCTTAGCCTTACCATGTCCCCGCCTAGCTGCCCTTTGAGTTTTTTCGGCGAGCCTATTGCAACTATTTTGCCCGTATCTATTATTGCGACCCTGTTGCAGAGCTTGTCCGCTTCCTCCATGTAATGGGTAGTGATTATTGTGGTGATTTTTTCTTCCTTTGCTAGCCTTTCAATGTACTCCCATATGTGCTCCCTTGACTGCGGGTCGAGGCCCAGGGTCGGCTCGTCGAGAAAGAGTATTTTCGGGTGGTGCATTAGGCCCCTTGCGAGTTCCAGCCTCCGCCTCATTCCTCCAGAATATTTCTTCACGAGGTCATCTTTCCTTTCTGTAAGGTCGACGAGCTTGAGCACTTCCTTTATTCTGCTGTCCATCAGTTCGCCCGGCATGTCGTAAAGCAGGCCGTGCAGCTTCAGGTTTTCGTATCCTGTGAGGATGTCATCCGAGCTCGGGTCCTGGAAGACAATTCCGATGGATTTCCTCACCTTGCCTGGCTCTTTTATGATGTCATAATTGTTTATTTTTGCAGTCCCCGAAGTTGGCTGCCTCAGGGTAGCGAGCATGAGCATCGTGGTGGTGTTTCCCGCGCCATTGGGGCCAAGCAGGCCGAAAATCTCGCCCTCCTCTATCTTGAGGTTAAGGCTCTCCAATGCCTTTGTGGAATTGTAGCTCTTTGCGAGGTTTTGCGTTTCAATCATCGGCATAAAAACCAGCCCGGAAATAGGTGCTTAATCATTTCTCTGCTGAATAAATCTTGGCTGAATCTTGACTGTTCTGTATTTATCCTATTTTTTCCACCAAAACCTTTATTTACTTAACGAATGTTAATTTTTGCATTGTCCGGTCGGTCTTGGGCATTTTGTCGATTTTGTTTTTTTTCCATTTCCGGTGAAAGTTTCATGCACGCAAACGATATGCCGGAGTTTCCGGGTTCGAGGCAAATAAGGCTTTCCGACAAGCCGGTTTTTGACGAGTTGTTCGAACGGCTGCAGCCAAAGATTTCAGAATTCACATTTGCGGGCCTTTTCATCTGGAGTGCGGCGAAAAATTACCGCCTTTGCTCGTACAAGGGGCACTTGGTCATTTTCCACGAAGAAAATGGGGTGACTTTTTTCCTTGCGCCGATTGGGGATTCTCCAGCTGAAATAATCATGGAACTTATCGGGAAAAAAAGCAATTCGGTTTTTACCGCTGTCCCTGAAAATATTGCACTTGCCCTGGATGGCTCAGGCCTTTTGGTGAAGGAGTCGCCCGGCACCTTCGATTATGTTTACCGTAGGCAGGACCTCGCGGAGCTCAGGGGCCGGAAGTATGCGCCAAAGCGCTCGTTCATAAAGCGTGCGATTGGAAAGTATTCCCCGGAAATAACGAGCGGGGAAGGGATAACTGCCGAGGATTGCATGGGTCTTCTGGAGCGGTGGTTCAGCGAAAGGAAAGACGGAAACAGCAAAAGCCTCGCGGAGGAAAAGTCCGCAATAACCACCCTGATTGGCAACAAGGATAGCCTCGGCCTTTCCTGCGTTGCAGTCAAAATAGGGCGGCGGCTTGTCGCATTCGCGGTAGGCGAGCCATTGAACAAAAGCACTTATCTGGTGCATTTCGAGAAGGCTGAGAGGGACTATGTCGGCCTTTACCAGCTCATCAACAAGGAGTTTGCGGAAAAGGTGCCAGTGCAATTCGGTTTCATAAACCGGGAGGAGGATTTGGGCATTCCGGGCCTGGTAAAGGCAAAGCAGAGCTATTATCCCGCGTTCATGGTGAAGAAGTTCAATGTTTCGGCAGTGCCCATGCCGGCATAATCGTGGAAAGTTCATTTCTGCTTCAGCTCGTCCACGAGGCGCAGCAGGTTCACCTTGCCGTGCTTTTCCACATGGATTATCCCGCGCTCCTCGAGGCGCCTCGCTGTGCGATGCGCCCTTAGCCTTGACATCCCCGCTTCCTTCGCTATTTCACCCTGTGTTGTCATTCCGCCCTTCTGCAGGAGCAGCTTCATCGCAGCGGCGTCATCCTTGCCAAGGAACCTCATTATTATGCCTGTGTTGGTCTCTGCCACTTTTTCAACCGCCTTTTTCTGCTCCGCTATTGTCCTGTTCATGAGGCTGTACACGATTACCCCTGACATCACCCCGAACAGGCCCATCAGCACCATGAAATGCACGTGATATTGGAGGAAAGGCGTGAATATTGGGGGGATGCTGCTCGGGTCCGGGGCCGCAGCATAAACAAACACGAGCACAGTTATAAGGAATATGAATATTGACACAACCACTATTCCGAGGATGATTTTCTGCCTTGAATCCATGATATTTCACTTTCCTGAAACATTGTTTCATATAGACATATATATTGTTTCACTACACTGAAATAGTGTAGGTTGGCTTAAAATGCTGCCGGGCCATGTTGCCTTGGCTTTTTGGCCGATAGTATAATTATCCTGCAAGTGAATAAAAGCATTTGTTTAGGGGAAAAGCTTTTGGAGGGTGTATAGCATGAAAATGGACAGGAATACTTCCGTGGTGATAATTGGCCTTATTTTGGCATTGTGGATTGCTGGAATGATTGTGTTTGTTTCCGCGTCAGGGACTGGCAAGGCGCAGGCTTCTGGGTTGACTGGCCAGGTCACTGGCCTTGTTACTGGTGCCGGGCAGCAGGCTTCCCTGCAAAATAGCTCTTCAGGCGCTGTGCATTCATGTTCCGCTTCAGGGGGCTGCGGATGCGGAGGGGGTCTGGGCAATTCAGGCACACCGCAGGATTCAGCCAATGTTAAGCAGGTATCTGCAGTAGCGTCTTCTGATGGCAAGGCCCAGGATGTTTATGTAAAGGCCCTTGGCACCGGCTATTATGACAACCAGAAAGTCATTGTAAAGGAAGGCGTCCCTGTAAGGTTCCATTTCAGTGCAGAGCCTTCAGCAGGCTGTGGCAGGCTCCTTGTAATCCCTGATTTCAAGGTTCAGCTGGTTTCCAATAATGGCGAGGAGCAGGTTGCCGAGTTCACTCCGCAGGTCAAGGGGACTTATGCATACCGGTGCGGGATGAACATGTTCAGGGGAGTGTTGGTGGTGGAATGAGCGTTGAAAAGGTTTTCAGGGTAAAGGGAATGCACTGCAGTTCTTGCGGGGTGCTGATTAGAGATGCCTTGTCGGAAATTGGCGGCGTTGAAAAAGTCTCCGCCGACCATAAATCCGGCATTGTGAAAGTCGTCTCCCGCACGGATGTATCGCAAAAGGCGATGGATGCAATCGAGAAAGAAGGCTATAAGGTGGAACAATGACCTCTGAGGAGCATGATGCAAAAGTTCCGGAAGGCAATAATGGCAACGAAGGCAAAAATGACAATGAATGCAATATGCCCGGCGTTGATGGCGGCAGGGGGGATGGGAAAGTTTCGGAACACGTCCTAGAGCTTTCAGGGATGTCCTGCGGCGCATGCGAGAGGATAATCCGGAAAATCGCGGAGGGTTCAGGTGCAAAGGCAAAGGCAATTGATGCCAATGCAGGGATTGTGGTCATCGAGGCCGATGAAGGGAAACTTGCAGGGATAAAGGCTCAGCTTTCAGAGCGCGGCTTTTTCGAAAAGGGCAAAGGAAGGAGGGGGGACTTTTCAAGGTTTTATGCGTTTTGCTCAAAAGTTGTTTCGGGGGATGCTTCTGTTTCCGCTGAATCTTCAATATTAACCAATGGCATCGCCTCGATTTCAGTGTTGGTGTTGTTGTCTTCGCTGTTCTATATGTTTTACCTTAACTCTGCCCAGTCAGGCTTCTCTTTCCTCCTGCTGCTGCCCCTCGTGGTCATAGCTTCGGTGGCAATTGCGGCTTCTTATTTCCATTCCGCCTGCTACAGGGAATCAATCACCTGCCAGAACGGCATGATGGTCGGCATGGGGATAGGGATGCTTGCGGGCTTCATGGTTGGCGCAGTCGTAGGCGCAACCAATGGCATGTTCATTGGCTCTGTCCTGGGCGTTGCGGTAGGCGAAGTTGTCGGCGTCGGGCTTGGCAGGCATTGCGGCTCGATGGGTGCATTGGAGGGAATAATGGCGGCATTGATGTCCGGCACAATGGGGGCAATGCTTTCCGTGATGATGCTGAGGGACAATCTCCTCGCTTTCCTCTACCTCCTTTTTGCCTTGTGCACGGTAGTGCTTGCGGGCCTAGCTTACATGCTTTACAGGGAGCAGGGGCCGGCGCCGAAAGAATTGCTCGAGGTCAGCGGCCCGCAGTTCTTTGCCCATGCGTTCTGGCTTTTCGCCTTGATGCTCGCAATAATGTTCTTCGGCCCGAAGGCGGCCTTGGTGTTTCCATAAGGGAATTTGGCAACTTTGGTTGGGGTGGTTTGGTGCAAAAAATTTCTTTTCCGGTAAAGGGCATGCATTGCGCTTCCTGCGTTTCTCTCATAGAGCGCAGGCTGAAGAAAATCGAAGGCGTGAAAGGGGCAAACGTTAACCTCGCAACGAACAGGGGCACTGTCGAGTTTGACGAGGCCAAGACCGGGCCAAAGGACTTTTTGCACGCGATAAAAGAAATCGGCTACGGTGCGGAAATCCGCGAAGGGGCTGAAGATGCCGCTTTAAGCGACCGCGAAAAGGATGAAAGGCAGGAAGAGGTGAATTCCCTGAAAAAGAGGGTAATGTTCTCGGCTTTGCTCACTCTCCCTGTGCTTGCCCTCGCCCTGCCGGAGATGCTGAAGGGAATTTTTCCCCTCGAGTTTCCCGGGTTTCTGGAGCGGAACATGGCTTTCCTGCAGTTCGTTTTCTCGACCCCCGTGCTTTACCTCAACCGCGATTTTTTCGAGCGCGGATTCAGGGCGCTTGCAGGCGGATCGCCGAGCATGGATTCCCTTGTCGCAATAGGTGTCGGGGCAGCATATGCCTACAGCGTTGTAGTTGGCTTTGGGGTTGTTTCGGGCAGCATTTACTTTGAAACTGCTTCCTTGCTCCTGACTTTTATAGTGCTTGGAAAGTATCTTGAGGCGGTTGCGAAAGGCAGGACTTCCGAAGCGATAAAGCGCCTTGTCGGCCTGCAGCCAAAGACCGCGAGGCTGCTTGTAAAGGGGAAGGAGACCGACATCCCTATCGGGGAAGTCGTCGCTGGCAATATTATTGTTGTCCGCCCCGGGGAGAAAATCCCTGTCGACGGGGTTGTTGCCGATGGCAGCAGCAGCGTTGATGAAAGCATGGTTACCGGCGAGAGCATGCCTGTCCACAAAGCAAAGGGGGACACGGTAATCGGGGGCACCATAAACAAGACCGGCTCGTTCACGTTCAAGGCTACAAAAGTAGGCTCGGAAACAATGCTTAGCCAAATAATAAAATTGGTGGAGGATGCGCAGGGGAGCAAGGCGCCGATACAGAGGATTGCCGACCTTGTCGCGGCTTACTTCGTGCAGGCGGTGATTGCGCTCGCTTTCATCGCATTCGCCTTCTGGCTTTTCACAGGCCAATCATTTGTTTTCTCGCTCACAATCCTTGTTTCAACCCTCATAATCGCGTGCCCGTGCGCAATGGGCCTCGCAACGCCCACCGCGGTGATGATTGGCACGGGGAAAGGCGCTGAGCACGGCGTGCTTTTCAAGGACGCGGAATCGCTCGAGGTCCTGCACAAAGCCAATGCAGTTATATTTGACAAAACAGGGACAATAACGAAAGGCGAGGCTGTTGTGACGGATGTCATTGCGTTCGGAATGAAGGAAAAGGAACTTCTCTCCCTCGCGGCTTCCTGCGAGAAGAATTCCGAGCACCACCTCGGCCAGGCGATTTTGAAGAAGGCAAGTGCGCTCGGGGTAAAAATATCCACCCCTGTTTCATTTGACTCTGTCCCTGGCCTTGGGGTTAAGGCAAAAGTCGGGGGGCAGTCAGTCATTGTAGGCAACCCTGCCTTGATGAAAAAGGAAAAAATAGCATTCGGTCCTTCTGCCGCTGCTGCGGTGAAAGCGCTGGGGGATTTGGAATCGCAGGGCAAAACAGTTGTGCTGGTTTCGGTCGGGAAAAAGCTTTCAGGGATTATTGCAATCGCGGACACGGTAAAGGAAAGCTCCGCTTCCGCGATTTCAATGCTCCGCTCAATGGGCTATGAAACAATAATGATTACAGGGGACAACGAGGCGACCGCAAAGGCAATCGCCTCGCAGGTGGGCATTGAAAAGGTTATAGCGCACGTTCTCCCTGAGAACAAGGCAATGGAAGTGAAGAAACTTCAGGATTCGGGCAAGAAAGTCGCTTTTGTCGGAGATGGGGTGAATGATGCCCCGGCCCTGGCACAGGCGGATGTCGGAATCGCAATCGGCGCCGGCACGGATGTCGCAATCGAGGCAGGCACTGTCGTGCTCGTGAAGAGCGATTTGCGCGACCTTGTAACTGCAATTGACCTGAGCGCTTACACGCTCCGCAAAATAAAGCAGAACCTTTTTTGGGCATTCATTTACAACGCAGTCGGAATCCCCGTTGCAATGGGTGCGCTCTATCCAATCAACGGCTTCCTTCTGAGCCCAGTTATTGCAGGCGCTGCAATGGCTTTCAGCTCTGTGAGCGTTGTCTCGAACTCGCTGCTGATGCGGGGATTCAGGCCGAAGGCCTGAGTTGTTTTTCTTTTTTATTTGGCCCTTCCGTACCTGTCCTCGTAGCGCACTATGTCGTTTTCGTCGAAGTGGCCGAGGGATATTTCAAGGAAGCGCGCCTCCCGCTTTGCTATCATCCTGTGCTTTGCGCCTTTGGGCACTATAACGAGCTGGCCTTTCCTGAGCGGGATTTTCCTGTTGCCTATTATCGCCGTGAGGCCGTTGTCTAGGCAAACCCAGTGCTCCTCGCGGTTTTTGTGGGACTGCAGCGAGAGGACCCCGCCTTTTTTCACTGTGATTATTTTCACCGTCACTTTCCTGTTCGTGGCGTATTCCTCGAACTTTCCCCAGGGCCGGACGTCGGTCTTTGGTTCGGGGTGTTTTTTTGAATGTCGGGCTCTTTTTGCTTTCGGGCCGTTTCCGGCGTTTTGTGCGTTTGTTTTCATGGCACTTACATTTGCGGCAAACTTTTATATATTGTTTTTGCCATCAATTCAACTGGCTTTTCGGGGCTGCTTTCGGATTAAGGGACATTGGAGGGGTTTTTGTGGTCATCAGCGTAAGGGAAATGGCGGGCGTTTTTTTCGGCAGGAAACCTATGGAGGAATTTGCCACAAAGCGCTACCCTGTTTTTGACGGGGTCGTGAATTATGCCGTTGCCCTTGTTTTCCCGGGAATCCTTCTTATCATGGAATATTTGCTGCTAATGGCAGTTTCAGGTTATATCGTGGGGCAATCGCCTTTGCACCTGATAAAGGAAGTCGCTATTTGGGGTTTCGGCCTCGCTTTCCTTCTTGTGGCAACACTCGTTGCAGACCTTGTGCTGGCCTATGTTTGGGGCGCGGTGCATTTTTTCATTGCGAAGTTTTATGCGGGGATGCCGGGAAAGCTCAATGACTTCAATGGCTCGTGGCTTTCTCTCATGGGCTCAATTGTGCTGGTGCAGGCGCTCCTTTTCACTCTGCCCGTGCTCGCGTGGTTCATCGGCCCGATAATTAAAATCGGGACCACTGCCACGATGATTCTCACTGCCGTGGCAATCCTGCCCCAGGCCGTTGTATTGCTTTACAGCGTTTTCCTCGTGTATAATTTCATGAGGGCGAGATTCTGCATCCCTTCCCAGCGGGCCGCGATAGTTGTGCTCGCGCCTTTGCTCGCAGTGCTTGTTATAATGGTGATTTTCTTTGCAATCGGCGGCGCGGCTTACTTCATGCTGAAGTGAACAGCAGCACGACTCGCCCCCGCAAATATGGCCAAAATAAGACCCTGTGGCCCATTTCAGTTTGACGTCTTTTGGCTATTGGGTGTCATTGTCGGCTGGTCATCTCGCCAGTTTTTTTGTCCACTTTGGGATTTCCGCTATGAAATCCGATGCAATGAACCCGTAGCCCATTTTCCTGAACAGCGAATCCCCTATTTTCCCGTTCACGAAAGCCGCCGCGCAGGCAGCTTCAAGAGGCTTCAGCCCGAGGCAGAGAAAACCTGTGCAAAGCCCCGCCAGAACATCCCCTGTGCCGCCAACGGTCATTCCTGCGTTTCCCGTCCTGTTGAGGAATGTTCTTTTGCCGTCAGTGATGACGTCAATTCTGCCCTTGAGGAGCACAACGCATTTCTTCGATGCTGCCGCTGACTTTGCTGCCTTGATTTTTTCCGCGAGGCTGCTGCCACACTTTTTTCCTGTAAGTGCCTCGAATTCCTTTGCGTGCGGGGTCACGATTGCAGGGCCATTGAAAGTGATTTTTACGCATGCTGCAATGGCATCCGCGTCAACCACGACAGGTTTTTTGCATTTTCCGAGGAATGCGCCTGCAAAAGCGATTTGGCCCTTGCCTTTCTCCATGCCCGGACCGATGAGGCAGGCGTCGCATTTTTCCGAGAGCTGCAGCGCTTTTTTTGCATGCGCTTTCTTGAGGGTTTTTCCCCTGAATTTGTGCACGATTAGGTCAGGGGACAGTGCATTTATTGCCCACCCGGCCTTCTCCGGGGCTGCTGCATGCACGAGGTCAATCCCGGTTCGCAGGCACGCAAGGCAGGCCATCGCAGCCATTGCGGGCGCGCCGGCAAGTTCTTCAGAGCCGCCGATTACAAGGCAAGTGCCGTTCTGGCCTTTGTGCGAATCAGGGTTCCTCTTGCGCCTGAAAAAAGATTTCACTGCGTGGTAATAAATAGTGGGCGGGGTTGCTTTCTCTGCTGTATCCATTCCGATGCCGCCATGCCCTCGGTCACATCTTGCCTTCTGCAATTGCTTTCCTTATTTCCGTGAGGAGCATTTCACTCACTTCTTT
>CABMIU010000039.1 GCA_902386385.1 uncultured archaeon | reverse complement strand
TTGAAATGCTGCCGATTGCATCCCCTGATTTTGAGGTCGGCCCCCCAAGCAAGGAATCAATAGAGCTTGCAAGGGTTGTTGACCGCGGAATAAGGGAAAGCAAGTCAATGGACTTCAGGGACCTGTGCATCAAAGAGGGTGAGCAGGTGTGGATGGGCTTTGTAGACCTTTACATACTAAACGACGACGGCAACCTTTTCGATGCCTGCGGAGTCGCGGCATTGGGGGCGCTCCTTGACACGAAGCTGCCGAAGCTCGAGGACGGCAGGATTGTGAAGGGCGAGTACCAGGGAAAGCTGAAGCTCAGGAACAAGCCAATTCTCAGCACTTTCGCCAAGATAGGGAACGTGGTTGTCGCAGACCCGTGCGCGGAGGAAGAGAAGGCGATGTCCGCCAGGTTCTCAGTCACGGTCACAGAGGACGACTTCATCACGGCTTTCCAGAAGGGGCTAGCGGGCTCTTTCAGGGTTGACGAGATAAACTGGGCGATAGATGTCGCGATGAGGAACAGCAAACAAATAAGAAAGCTACTGTAAGGGGTTATTGCATATGGGCAAGACGAAAAAAGTAGGCAGCACAGGCCGTTTCGGCTCGAGGTACGGTGTGGGCATAAGGAAGAGGCTCCTCAAGATAGAGCCGAGGCAGAAAAACGAGGACAGGAAATGCCCCAACTGCGGCGCCCTCACGGTGAAGCGCATTTCAAAGGGTGTGTTCCATTGCAGGAAATGCTTCCACGAATTCGTCGGCGGGGCATACCTCAGCCAGACCCTCACCGGCGGCATAATTCGGCAGATGGTTTCGCAGAAGAAATTCGTCCCTGAACTAATCAGCCAGCTCCCAAAAACAAGGGAAGAGCTCTCTGAAGGCGAAGGGGCTGCTGCGGAAGCCGCTGAAAAGGCATCAGGCAGCAATGAAGGGGAAGTTTCCCCGGATGGTGATAAATGATGTACAAGTGCCTCCAGTGCGGAAAGGAAGTCCCAACCCTCTATCCGGGTTCCATAAGGTGCCCGAGCTGCGGCTTCAAGGTTTTCCTCAAGGCGAGGGACCCCGTGACAAAGACAGTGAAGGCGCAATAACGCCTTCAGATTTTATTTTTTTTGGCCTGTTTTATTTTGGCTTATTTTTGGCATGGATACCAATAAAAACCTTGTTTGCCAAGGATTCTTGCAAGCAAATGCAGGCTTCGGCTTTCAATGAACCGTTTCCGCCTGCTTTTAATTGCTTTGATATTTTCAATGGGGTGCAATGATGGCTGACTTGAACAAGAGCATACAGGAATTCGAGAGGGGCAGGGCGCAGCTCGGCGCTATAGAGAGCCAGATACAGGCTATAACCCTGCAATCGCAGGTTGCGGAAGAGGCGCTGAAGGAACTCAAGGACACAAAGGAGAAAAAGGTCTACAAGGCAGTGGGCAACATCCTGATACTTTCTGATACAAAAAAGGTCGAGAAGGAGCTTTCCGACCAGAAGGAAACCCTTGACCTCAGGCTGAAAACAGTCAAGAAGCAGGAAGAGGCAACTCTTGACAAGCTCAACAAGCTCAAGGCGGAAATAGAGGCAACCCAGAAGGAAATGCAGAAAGGCGCCCCTGCAAAGCAGTGACGAGGCAACAAAATGCCCCTCAAAAGCCTTGCCCCGTTGTTCAAGAAGCGAGTGCTGCTTCTCACGCATTCGGGCTGTGATGTTGATTCCCTCGGCAGCGCAGCGGCAATCCATTTCTCCCTCAAGGGAAAATCAACTACTGCAATAGGGGTTCCTGAGCACATCAACACCAGCGCAAAAGCGCTCGCCCAAAAGCTGGAAATCCCCTATGAAATCAATCCGTCCCTTGATGGCTATGATGCAGTTGTCTGCCTTGACTTCAATGAACTTGGCATGCTCGGCCCGCTCAGGGAAGGGTTCCTTGCCTTCAGTGGCGAGAAATTCCTTGTTGACCACCACGAGGAAAAGGGCGTGAAAAATGGAAATGCAGGCGAAAAGGAAACTGCCCTCGCCCCGGAAAAGAACTCCTTGGTTCACACGAAAGCGGTTTCCACCACTGAAATAGTTTATGGGCTCCTGAAGGCATCGAAAATAAAGCCGCCGAAAAAGGCGCTTGCGGCAATAGCGTGCGGGATAATCACTGATTCTTCCTCTTTCCTCATTGCCGACCATGAGACTTTCGCGATAATGTCCGAGGTCATGAGAAATGCAGCGATGCCTTACAGGGAAATAGCCTCGCTTTTCAGGCTCGACCCCGACCTTTCCCAGAAAGTCGCCCAGCTCAAGTCGGCGCGCAGGTGCAGGATTTTCAGGGCAGGCGATTCAATCGTAGCGCTCGCGGACGTGAGCGCTTTCGAGGCGGATGCCGCTTCAACCCTTGTGAGGATTGGCGCGGATGTCGCTTTCTGCGGCGACGCGGATGGCGGAAGAACAAGGGTCAGCGCTAGGGCGAACAGCAACTGGGTCGCGAAGACTAGGTTTGACCTCACAAAGCACGTTTTCGGCAAATTGGGGGAATTCTTTCCCGGCTCAGGGGGCGGGCATGCCGGGGCGGCTGCCTTCAACGGAAAGGGGAAGGATATATGGCCCGTGCTGCTGAAGTGCGCGGAGCTGGCGAATGAGTTCCTTTGCAGCGAGAAGCAGGGCGAGCTGAAGGAATATAAATAGGGCGACAATGGCATTTCATTTTTTTTGCCTGTTGGGAATTTCATTGCTTTTTAGATTTCCTTTTCCTCTTGAAAACCGTTTTCCCTGCCTTTCTTTTCCTGCTTGCCTTTTTGCTTTTTTTCGCGTTTGCGCGCCTTTCCACTTTCCGCTTCTTGTCCAGTTCCTTTATCTGCACCAGCTCTTCCTCGGTGAAAGGCTTTGCATATTTGCGGTATTTTGTCTTTGCCCAGTGCTCCGGCTGCTTCTTCCTTAACCTGAGCTCCTGCTCTATGAGCTGCTGCCTCAGCTTTTCCGAAGGTCTGCCCAATGTTTCAGAAAGGGAATCCATGCATAGGATTTGGCTTTCCAGCTATTTAAACAATTTGGTTAGGTTTGGCCGAGGGGCGTTTAAAAGGCTGGTTTTTTTCAGCGTTTTGCAGGCTTTTCTGCAAAACCCCCGGGCATTGTGGGTTTGAGCAAGGGTTTCTTTCTTGCCCATAGTTCATAATCGAGGAACTCCCTGAGTTCATCAGGGTGGACGCTTTCAGGAGTACGCATTCTCCTTGCCTCTTTGCAAAGGTCAATCCTGCAGAAGGGCCTGGTTTTTTTCATTGGCCTGCTTAAAGCACCTTTACCCTGAAGAAGCACCTTTCGCAGATGAATTTCTGGTTGAAATCGATGCCGAGCTCTGCCTTCGAGTTGCAGAGCACGCACTCCCGCGGGTTCTCTATTACGTTGAAGCGCATTGCCCATTCATACAGCAAGTCCCAGTCGAGCCATTCAGGCAGCACGAGGTCCTTCAGCACTCCTTTGTCGTTCTGCTGAATCCTCTTTATCTGCGCGGGCAGAACGGTTTTCCTGAGGTTCTCGACAAAGTGCAGCCTGTCGAGCTGCCGCTTCTGGATGAACTCCTGCATTTTGCCGTCGTAATAACCCATGCAAGAGGAACTGCTTTGGAATATTTAATGATTTCCTACTTTGATGACTCGCCCTGTTTTGCCCGCCTAAAGGTAAACCGTTTTCCCGTTGCTCCGCAGCTTCTGCCTCTCCGCATATTTTACCAAGTAATGGCAGGTGCTCTTCGGGATGCCTGTTATTTCCTCTATCTGCCTGTATGCCCTGTTGTCCCTGTGCAGCTCGACCACTTCGAGGATTTTCTCCATCGGCAAGCCTATTGGTCTGCCCCTCGCCTCGGCAATTACGACTTCCGCGCCTTTTGCATCGAGCCCTTTCCTCGCCTTTGCGCTCAGCCTCACAAACGCGCCTTTCGGCATGTGCACTACAAGGCCTTCCTGCGGCAGCCCGCTTATATCCTGCGCCTTCGGAGGGCGCGTGAAGTGTATTTTGCCTTCCATGACTCAATGAATTGGGGAATCTTGTTTTATAGCAAACGCAAAAGCCCCCGGTGCCGGCTTTTTCTGCCCGCCACTGTTACTCATTTCCGTTACGCGTAACTTTTTTAAGTGGATTCGGGCAAGTGTTGTTTGGAATGGTATTTTGAGGGTGGCTTATAGGCCAGGGTTTCTGGTGCGGGATTTTCGGGGCCGCGGTAGTTTGGTTGATTTTTTAGGATGAACTATTGCCATCGTGAATTGTTGAAGGTGTTTTCATGGCTTTCAGGTTTGATTCCGTTGAATCCGCTGCAAAGGCGCTCCGCAGGGGCGAATTCGTCATAATGGTTGATGATGAGGGGCGTGAGAATGAAGGCGACCTTGTCCTTGCAGCGGAGAAAGCCAATGCGGCGAAATTGAATTTCATGGTGAATGAGGGCCGCGGCCTGATGTGCATCCCAATCACCCGCGGGAAGGCTGTCCAGCTTGACCTGCAGAAAATGGCCGTGAACAATGACAAGTTCGACACGCCTTTCACTGTTTCGGTCGATGCCGCGAGCGGCGGCACTGGGATAAGCATCCGGGACCGTTTGGCAACAATCAGGGCAATCCTGAGTGAAAATTCGAAGCCTGCTGATTTGAACAGGCCGGGGCACATTTTTCCCCTTGTCGCGAGGGATGGCGGCGTGCTCCAGCGGCCGGGCCACACAGAAGGCGCGGTGGATTTGCTGCAGGTTGCTGGAATGAAACAGGTCGGGGTTATTTGCGAGATAATGAACTCGAACGGGAAAATGGCGCGCCTTCCAGAACTGAAAAAATTCGCAGGGGAAAAGGGCTTCAGGATTGTCTGCCTCAAGGACATTATTTCCTACCTGCTGAGGAATGGCCTCAAGGTAAAGAAGGTCGCCGAGACTTTTTTGCCAACCAAGTTCGGGGATTTCAGGGCGGTAGGCTACCTTGACGTGATTGAAGGGAAGGAGTATGTCGCATTGGTGAAGGGAAAGGTGAGGGGTAAAAAGAATGTCCTTGTGCGGGTGCACTCAGCCTGCCTTACGGGCGATGTTTTCCACAGCCTGAGGTGCGACTGCAACCAGCAACTGCATGAGGCCTTGCATAGGATAAACAAGGCCGGCACCGGGGTCCTGCTTTACATCCCCCATCATGAGGGCAGGGGCATAGGCCTCCTCAACAAGCTGAGGGCTTATGAGTTGCAGGACCGGGGCAAGGACACGGTTGAAGCCAACACGGCGTTAGGATTGGAAGTTGACAAGAGGGATTATGGTACAGGCGCAAGGATTCTCCGCGACCTCGGCATCACTTCCATGAGGCTGCTCACGAACAACCCTAAAAAGCTCAATGCGCTCGAGGGCTTTGGCCTGAAGGTGGCGGAGCAGGTGCCGATAAGGGCAAAGCCGAACAGGCACAACCGCCTTTACCTCGAAACGAAAAGGCTTAAGATGGGGCACACACTTTAATATTCGGGTGCAAATGTTCGGGAGCAAATCCGCGGTTGTCTGGCTGATAATTGCCGCCCTTGCTTGGGCTGCCACCGGCATTTCGTGGAAGTATTTCTCCATGCTCGGCTTCTCATTCATCGTCATTTTCCTGGTTTCCAGGCTCTTCAAGTTCCTAGCGGTTTACTTCATCTCCTATTATAGGGTGAAAAGCCACGAGCCGATAAAAAACCTACGGGAATTCATGTTCATTTTCCTCAACGCTGTTTTCAGCGTCGGCACGCCTCTTTTTTTCTTCCTCGCATTGCAGGAAACCTCCGTTTCGAATGCTTATTTCCTGCAGTATACTATGCCTGCCTGGGTCCTGATCTTCGCGATTATTTTCCTCGGGGAGAAAATCGGGGCAAAGAAAATATTCGGGTTCCTGCTCACGATGCTGGGCATCTGCCTTATCGCCTCTCCGTGGAAGCTGCTAGAGTCCGGCCAGATGAATCTCGGGCTTTTGTTCGGCCTGCTTTCAGGCTTCTCGCACACCGGGGATATAATCACTTCGCGCGAGCTCAAGGATTATTCCTACCACACGGTTTCATTCTACACCAACATGATGCAGTTCCTTATCGCGGCTGTCGTCACTCCTTTGTTCTTCAAGATGTCCTTTGCCGGAACTGACCCGGTGGATTTGCTTGCATTCGCCCTGATAGGTGTTTTCCTCGGCATCGCGAGTGACCTTTACTACCACGCCCTGCAGAAGCTGGAGGCTTCAACCGCGGCAATCATCTCCTTTTCGGAGCTTATATTCGCCGCGGTGCTGGCGTTCCTCCTTTTCGGCGAGAAGCCCATGGGCAACGAGCTCATTGGCTATGCCCTGATTTTAATCGCTGGCGCAATCATTGTCCTCCGCAGGGCCGATATAGGGCGGTTCGAGCACCTCATACGCATCACCACCTCGAGCAAGGCTTGAATGGAGATATGGCCGATTTCAGCAAATGGGCCAAGGGATAAAAGGGCAAGGGCGGGGTGTTGTTTTGCAGAAGCGCGTTTTCATAATCCATGGCTGGGAAGCTAATCCGGGCTGCAACTGGTTCCCGTGGCTCAAGGCAGAGCTGGAGCATCGTGGGTTTGAAGTTTTCGTTCCTGCGATGCCGAATACACTGTTTCCCAAGCCTGAAGAGTGGCTTTCGCACATGAAAAAAATCATTGGCAAGCCTGACAGGGACACTTTCCTTGTCGGCCACAGCCTCGGCGTGATTGCAATTCTCCGCTGCTTGGAATCGCTCGGCCCCTTTGAAAAAGTTGGTGGCGCCCTGCTTGTTGCCGGGCCGGATGAATCAATCGGCTTTCCTGAAATTGAGGCATTTTTCCACCCGCCGGTGGACTATGCCGCGGTAAAGGCGGCTGCAGGGGCAATTGCAATAATAAATTCCGACACTGACCCATACATTCCGCTTTCTTTCGGCAAGCGCATGTCGAAGAAATTAGGGGCAAAGCTCGTTGTTCTCCACTCGCGCGGGCATTTGAACTGCGAGAGCGACAATTTCATGTTCCCTGAAGCGCTTGACGAGATTCTCCTTCTTTCCAAGTGATTTTTGCCAAAAAAACCCTGTTTCTCTGGCATGCCAGAAAAAGAAAGTTATTTATATGTGAATTGCCTTTATGGTGCTGAATTTTGCTTCAAAAGTGTCTGGCATGGCAGAGTTGAATGGGAAGGAACTGAGGGTGCTTTCCGTTGTCCGCGAGCACTGGCCGATTTCAGCCCTTGAAATCGCGGGGCATTTCAGCGAAAACGTTTCCTCGCGCGAGCACAAGAAGAGGCACTCCACGAATTACACTTATTACCTGAAGAAGCTCATTGCAAGGCGCCTCGTGCTCTCTAAAAGGATTGGGAACGCCCTCGTTGTGTGGCCAGTTGAGGTCGAGGCCTACCGCACAATCCACAATATCCTTAGGGACTCGAACGCAGCCCATCATGATGCCCTGGCGCCCGCCGCAGAAAATGAATTCGCCGGTTCCGTCCCAATGGGGGTGAGGTAATGCTGAATTCTTTTTACGACAAGTTCATTTTCACTAACGGCCTAAAGTTCAGGCACGGCAACTTTTTCCTCATAAACCTGCCGTTCGTGATGCTTCCAGTCGATGCCCTCGCATCCATTGCGGAGAAAGGGGACAAAAGCCTCGACCTCGCTATTTATTCCTCGGTAAAGGCTTCAATAATCGGGGATGTGAAAAACCAGTTCAGGATTGATTTCGGCATAGAGGGCGAAAAGGGCTTAGAGTTCATGGAAGCATATTTTTCCGCTTCAGGCTGGGGTGAAATAGAGAAGACGGATTTGGATTTCGGGAACGCCCGCTGCCTTGTTTCGGTACTGAATTCGCCAGTAGCGCAGAATTGCAAGGGGGTGAAAAGGCCGGTTGATTCCTTCCTCCGCGGCTTCCTCGCAGGCATCTTCTCGGTTTACTTCCGGCGCGAAGTTGATTGCATCGAATCAAAGTGCTCCGCAACAGGCGACGCGCACTGCGAATTCGTTGTAAAGCCGGCTTCAGAATTCAATTTCGAAAACCCGCTGACAAGAGACCAACTGAAAACGGAGTGAAAATTTATTCAAGTGGGGAGGGGGATTGTGCTTGGCAAGGGCGGTTCACTTGGGCCGGGCTGTGTGCTTGGGCTGGGTGTCATAGCGGGACTTGCTTGGGCAGGGGTGGGGGTCATGGTTGGCAAGGGGCTTGGGGCGGTGCTCGGGCCCGGCGAGGGGATTATTCGTGTCTCGATAATGTTTATTTTCGTGGCTTGCTGGACCTTTGGCTCGGTGTTGCATGCTCCGTTGCTGCATCCGAATTCGCAGTAATAGGGCTGGTTTGTCGCTTTTCCGTTTTTGCAGTAGCCTTCCTGCAGGTTGCATGAATCCCCTGAGCATTCGTCTACCCGGCTATACACCGCACAAATTCCAAAAAGGCCATATCCTGGGTCGCCTTCTTTGCACGGGGACCGCAGGCGGCATGTGTCATCCCACCGGCTGCCGATGCCGTTAATCCGGTCGTCTGCCGTGCCTTTTTCGTAATAATTGAGGCCGCCATCAGAATCTTTGCAGGGGGGCTTTGCTTCTGGAATTTTCACCCTGAATGAAACGCTTTTCTGCACTGTATTTACGCCATCGCTAGCGGTTATTGTCACATTGTAATCCCCGAACGAATTCGCATCATATATGCTCCATTTGAAAGCGCTGTTGCCGTCAAACTTGAACTTGTTGTTGTCAATGGAAAACGAAACCCTGTCATTATCTTCATCAGTTGCGTTCACTTTTATAATTGCCTCGTCAAAGAGCATGAACTCATTCCTATCCATCGAAATCTCCAGCACCGGTGGCTCGTTAGGCACAATTACCTCAAGTTCAAAGACATTCGAATCACTCGAATTGCCATCACTCGCGGTTATTTTTATTAGATACTTTCCTGCATCAGCCTTCTTTGGGACGAATGAAATCGACCCAGTTTCGGAATTAATGTCAAAAAGATTCGTGTCAACCGAATAAGTGAGCGTGTCATTGTCCGGGTCGGAGGCTGTCACCTGTAAATTGAATAATTGCCCCGCAGAAAGGTTTTGTGGTTGTATTGGTGAAAGCACTGGCGCTCTATTCACATTAATCACTTTAAAGTTAATGCCCGAGCTTGCCGAGAGATTCCCATCAGAGACTGTTACCGTGAAAGTGTAATTTCCCGCGGAATTATAATCCGTTATCCAAGTTAAGTTGTTTCCATTGACATTAAAGTCTGGAGAATTTATTGAATAGGACAATGTGTCATTATCAGAGTCAGTGGCATTAATGTCTATTGTCAGTGTTTCTCCTTCCTTCACCGGCGTGTTTGAGGTTATTGCCAGTATTTCAGGCGACAGGTTTACGTTCCTTACCTGCACGTTCACGTCCTCCGTGGCATATAGGTTTCCGTCTGACACGGTCACACTGAAAGTGTATTCGCCTGCCGAGTTGAAATCAGTTTTCCATGTGAACTGATTTCCCTCGAGGGCAAAGTTAGGCGAACTTATTGAATAGGAGAGTAGGTCATTATCCGAATCAGTGGCATTGACATTGATGGTTAATATTTCCCCTTCGCTTACGGGTGAATTGGTTGCTATTGAAAGGATTTCCGGCGCCCTGTTGACGTTCACAATCCCAACATTCAAATCCATGCTGCTGGAAAGGTTCCCATCGGAAACTGTTATGGTAAAAGTGTAGTCGCCCGCGGAATTGTAATCCGTTGCCCAAACGAAGCGACCCCCGTCATACTTAAAGAAAGGCGAATTTATGGAGTAAACAAGCAAATCATTGTCAATGTCGAATGCATTCACATCAATTGCCAGTGTTTCACCTTCTTTTACTGGCGAATTGGAGACAACTGATTCAATAACCGGTGGCCTATTGACATTCAGCACTGAAGCATTCACATCCGCGCTCGCGGAGAGGTTGCCGTCAGAAACTGTTATAACAAAATTATAGTTTCCTGCGGAGTTGTAGTCAGTTTTCCATGTGAATTTATTTCCATCAACCGTGAAGTTAGGCGAATTGATTGAATAAGTGAGAAGGTCATTTTCCGGGTCGGTTGCGCTGATATCAATGGTTAGTGTTTCCCCTTCATTCACTGGGGAATTGGCGGTTACTGCCTGTATGAGTGGCGGCATGTTCAGGTGGATTACTTCAACATTAATATCAATGGTGCTGGCCAGTTGCCCATCGGAAACCGTTGCCGTGAAAATGTACTTGCCTGCAGAATTATTGTCTGTGGCCCAGCTGAGGTGGCTGCCATTGGCATCAAAGCTTGGCGAGTTTATTGAGTAGAACAGCTGGTCGCCGTCCTGGTCAACAGCATTAATATCCATTTCAATGGTTTCGCCTTCTTTTATGGGGGAATTGCTCGTGATGGAAATTATTTTCGGCGCTTGGTTCTTGAATGTCAGCCATTTCACGAGATTTGAGGCAAGGAGGTTTCTGGTTTCTTTATTTGTAATTGCATTGGCTGAAAATCCCATGAAAGCCCTCTTGCTGGCGTTTGTGTCTGAAACCACTATTGCCGAGTCCGCATTGTTCCAATCCGCTATGCTCTGTCCGTCAAATGGCGTTAGCGAATCCGGGGTTGGCGACAGGCTTGCGTTGAGGTCAATGGAACTTATTCCTGCAAGCAGGTTGCTGTCGCCCAGCACGAGACTCGAATTGTTTTCATCGAGAATAATGTCCCTATCGAAAGACGCGTGGAGGTTATTTTCGAGGAACCCTGAATCGTTGCTGTCAAAAGCAAGGTCAGCGCCCTCAAACAAGACATTGCCATTGTATTGCGCAAGCAGATTCTTGTCCTTTTCATCCATTGTAGTGTTCCAGTAATTGCCAGAACTCCAAACCACTGCATCGGAACTGTTCAGCAATTCTATCGGAGGCACCCCTTTCTGCGATTCCTTCCACGTTGATACGCAATAGCCATTGCCTTTCAACGCTTCCTCGAATCCAGGCGTGCTGTCAGGCACTTCACTACTGAACGACTTTGCATCATCATCAGCCACTACAATAACTTTTGGGCCACTGCAGACATAGATTGAACCGCCCAGAGAATTGTTCTCCGCATTCGCGTCATCTCCAAGGGTTTCAGCAACAATTCTGATTGAGTGTATGCCTGACGTGGCTGGCCACTGGGCACTTGCAATACTTTGCTGGCCAAAAGGGATGTTAAGCACTTGGCTGCCAACAACATTCCCGTCAATGTAGATACTGATGTTCGCGTCAACAGTTGTCCCGCCAGCATTTAGAATGTTGGCATCTGCTATCAATGGCTCGCCGATGCTCGGTTGCTGTGGGGTGTAAGTGAATGCCACCGGCATGATGTCCGCTTGCACCGGGGCAACCCAAACTTCTTTTTCAAGCACATTGTTGAAGTAATCACGTTCTATTATATCATAAGACGGGTTAATTTCTGCCTTAATTATGTGTTTTCCTTGTTTTAGTGAAACGCTTGTTTGCAAAATTTCCGGGTCCGCAACAAGCGTGCCAGCCAGTTCATTGTCAACGTAAATCAAAACAGGGGCGCCCTGCTGGCTGTTGCCAATTTCTATAGTTATGGGCGTGCTTGCTTCAGCCACGATGTACTCCGGCAATGCAATATTTTTCACGCTCAGGTCAAGGTCAGAAGAGTTAAGCAGCCAGCCGATAATGTTTTCGAGCAGGTTTTGCTGTTTTGGCTGTTCCAACGCATTGAAACTGAAGGGCAGGAAAACCCCCTTCGCCCCTGTTACATTATAATCGTCAAATATGGCCATCGCGGATTTTCCGTTGTTCCAATCCGCAAGAGAATAACCGCCATTCACCGCCTCCAACTCGTCTGAAAACGGACTTGCTTCATTATTCACATCAATATATTCAATTCCTTTCGTGACTGGGTGCGTCCTCTTGATTATTATGCTTCCCTGCTTTTCCAGCAATCTCTGGTCGCCATAAATGCTTTGCACTTTGAACGCAGGGCTGCCAGTAAGCACTGCATGCGCAACATTCAACATAAATTTGTCATCCCTGTGCCTTGAAGCGATATTTGCGCCCTCAAGCAATAATTTTCCGCCGGAAGAAACATAGCTTTCAAGCAATGCGGCCTCGTTTTCATCAATGCCCATTGAGATGGTTCCTTCGCTCCAAATAACCGCGTCAAATTTACCGAGGTATTCGGCAACTGGCAACTTGCCAATGCTTTTCTTCCACTGTATTGCACAATAACCCTGCCCAAGAAGGTTTGTGAAGTAATCTTCTTCCGAAACAACAAGAATATTACTGCCCGTGCAGTCAACGACATTGAATGTTTGTGTTGGCGTGCTTGCGCAGTTTGAGTATTCATCACAAACCTCTGCGGAAAAAGTGTAATCCTGGACAAGGGAAGTGCCATAATAGGGGCCAACGAAAAAGTGGGTGTTGTTGAAAGAAGAGGTTTCTTTCATTTCGGTGCTTGTTCCATTGACAGTGAGCATGGCTTTTCCAATCCGGCTGTTGTCCTGCGCCGCAAGCCTCAATGTGAACAGCCCGTTTTTCTTTACTTCAGGCTCATAAGAAACACCTGAAAGCATGGGTGGCGTGTCATCTATCACGGACAAGTTTTTATCCACCTCGATGAAATTGCCTTCGTACTCCCCGCTTATTTTCAACAGGTAATCCCCTGAAAAGCCATTGAAGTCATTGTCAGCCTCAAATGCATATGAACTGTTCGGTGAAACTTGCATTGAGTTGAAATCCAAGGAACCAACCACCGCATTGCCATCCATAATCTTTCCATATAAAACCGTGTCCAATGGGATGTTTCCATTGTTGCTGAAAACCACGCCAATGAGGTTACTTTTTTCGGCGTAAATTTTTTCTGGCAACTCTATTGAATCAATCGCTCCAACTGGTGGGGTAAAAACACCGAATTCTACTGGGTTGCCTTCATTGATTCTGTTGCCGAAATGAATTTTTGGCACTGCAGCATATTCTCCCGCGGACAACAGCGCCTGCTTTTGGAGTGAAAAGTTTTGTGTTTGGCCGGCCAAAACAGTTGCATTGTCCAATACCAGCACGTCCGAGAGCAGGTTACCGCGCATTATGTCGATTTCGATTAGTGCATTGAAATCATTGGCGGAAGTATTTTCGACAGCGATACTGTAAGATTGACTTGTGCCCTTTTCTATTCTGTCCGCGCCCAGGGAAATGCCGCGTATTGCAAGAACATCCGGCACCAGCACCGGGGCATTTTTATCCAATTCTTCCACAAGGTTTCCGTTCTCCAAAAGTTTGATGGCAAGCAGGTAATTCCCGATAGCCACGGGTTGCCAGGTGATGTTGAATTCCTGCTGTTCACCGCTCAGCACCTGTTTTGTCTGCAATAGTTCATCTATTTTTTCTCCGGTTTCATTGTAAACGCTGATGACTGCAGTGGCATCGAGGGACTGCAGAGCCGTGTTTTTATATGAAACTTTTATGCTTGCAGGCTCGTTCACAATGTATTCTTCAGGCAAACTGTACTGTGCGTTTATAATGTCAAAACTGCTATCAAAAACAGTTGTATTGGATGAGTCATCGGTCGCCAATACTTTGACTTTGTAATTTCCCTTGTCAGAAGTTTCCTTTGGGAAGGCATATTCAAGGAATCTCCACTTGCCGTCAGCGGAAAGGACAAGATTAAGCGTTGTTTCCACTCCAAGGGGGCTTGTTATCTGGACACTAACAGAGTCCACCTTGGAATCATCTATTGCTTCCACGACAATATCACTTACCTCGCCCCGGTACACTACTTTCGGGATGTTAAGTGACCTCACAACCGGCTTTGCCGATGTCCCGACCTGCAGCCTCACAGGGATGCTTTTTAACCCGGCATTGGTGTTGATGTCAATCCTGCCATCATAGGAGCCTACTCCTATTGTTGCGCCCTTTATTGAAAAGTTCAGGTCAGTGGATTCTGCGGCTTCTAACAAATTTTTTCCAAGAGAAAATTCAATGCCAGATGTTGGCTGTACTCCATAAATCACCAATTTCTTTACTCCCTCATCCGTGATTCTGATGCTGTCATCGTACTCCTGGCTTTCATCAATTGCACCGGAAAAAGAATCCTTTGAAAGCACAGGCTTTGGTTCAATTATTTTCCGCAAATCCAATAAACCGGAGCCAAATTTCGTATCCTTTCCAGGTTCTCCAAGGTCTGTTGCAGTGAGCTCAAGCAACTTCTTAATCTGATTTGGTTGAAGGGAGGAGTCTGCGCTTAACAGCAATGCAACAGCCCCGGTGACATGCGGCGCCGCCATGCTCGTGCCCCGCAAGCTCTTATACCTGCCATTAGGATATGAAGACTCAATAAACACGCCCGGGGCAACCAGGTCAGGCTTTATGCCGACACCCTCAATGTCTTGCCCTGAGGAAAAGCCCGCCCAATTGTTCTGGTCATCCACAGCACCGACAGTAATTGCATCAGGGCTGTTGCCCGGCGTCGTCACTCCTACATAGCCTTCGCAACTGCCATCAGGCTCCGCGCTGCCGCAATTCCCACTAGAAACCACTACAGAAACGCCCCTATTTACACTGGCTTTTATTGCCCTGTATAGGGGGTCCAATTGCGGGTTTGAAGGACTGTAACCCACTGGCGCCCCAAGGGACATGTTGATTGCCTGCGCTCCATCATCGGTACTCGGGTTATTGTCAGGGTCAGTTGCCCAGTTGATGCCGGCAATAATGCCCTCATAACTGCCTTCGCCATTGTCATCAAGGACCTTCACATTATACAGGGCAGCTTTTGGCGCAACTCCGTTGTGCAATCCTCCTTGCTCCTTTGAGCCAGCGATTATTCCCGCCACATGCGTGCCGTGGCCATAAACATCTGCAACGGTTGCAGAATCAGAAAAGTTTTTCTCCATGATTACTTTCCCGCTAAGCATTGGATGGGTTTTGTCTATGCCCGTGTCAAGAACCGCAACCCTGCTGCCGCCCCCATAATAACCTGAGTCCCACACGCTCGGTGCGCCTGTCTGCGGCACGCTATTGTCAAGTGTTGCAGAAACCTTCAGGTTTGGCCAGATGCTCGCCACTTGGGTTTCCTTGGCGATTTCAACGAGCCTTGACTGGCCAACCATTGCAACAATAATGCCCCCGACCTCAAATGCATTTTCCACCGTGCCATTGTTTTCCCTTATCAGGCTTTCCACTTTTTCAAACTGTGACCTGTCGCTGACGCTGATGAGCACCTTGACTTTCTGCTCAGGCCCAGCGCTTTGCGACTTCACCTTTTTTGCCTGTGAAAGCAATGCAGGGTAAATCTTGTCAACAGGGTTGATTGGCTGTGGCGGCAGCACAACCTGCACACCCCACTCTTTTGAAACAGAACCAGTCGCATTTGCTGCAAAAGCCTTTACTGCATGTCTACCTTCAGAGTAATCCGCGGAATCGAACCTGAAAGCGTTTCCAGATGAAGACTTATTCCCATCCACAAACCATTCAACCGAGAGCACATTGCCATCAACGCCGGTGATTTTAACTGAAAATTCCTTGGAATTGCCCTTCTGCAATTCCACGCTGCCTTCAGGTGAAAATTCACTTATCAAAGGCACGTCATTCAGCACATTCGCACGGGGTTTGGCTGCAAAAGTGGCTTCTCCCGCCGTGGCATCAGGCACAACATTATTTGCTTCAGCTGAAACCCCTGCGCTGCCCCTGCTGCCAGTAGATGCTACCCCGCTTCCACCGCCAGAGCCGCTAACTGTTCCAATTCCCTTCTGCTTTTCGGTTTCCTGCAAATCGCTTTTCTTAAACTCTGCATTCGCAGGTTCAATGCTGCTGGCGCCCACCTGGGCTTTTGCGTATTTTGCAGAAGGCTGCGGCAAAACAAGCCTTTCAACAGAAACCCCAATCCCCTGTGCAGGGCCCTGCTGGCCATCAATCACAGCAAAACCTGTTGGCGACAAGGGCTGAACCATGCCAAGTGCAAAAAGCGCAATTACCGCTATTGCAATTGGAAGCACCGCAACGGCAAGCAAATTCTTATTGCCATTATTTATTTGTTTCACCCTCTTTAGCATAATAATTTGGTTTCAAACCCAAATGTTTGGCAATTTTTTCTTCACATTCAACCGAATCCCATTTTTCAAAATATTCGCTCTTGTCGCTTATGTTTGGTGTAGGCCCGCTGATTAACAGGATTCCTCCGTCAGAAAGCAGTTCTATCTTATATGCTGGGGCAGAAAGAAGTTTTTCTCGTCCAAATTTCTTGACTAGCTCCGGCCCAAAGAAAGTGAGCCAAGCAATGTGCCCTCTCCGGGTTGGAGTTGTAGTGACATTATCTGTATTGCTTGCCAAGCAGGTAATTCCTATGCTTGGATGAATTGCATTGTAAACTATTATCGAATCTTTTATCAAATTATTTAATCTTTTTAGCACATATGACTCATGGATGGTGTCTTTTTCATCTTTAATTTCCACCGGTAACCTCAATGCTGGCTCTTCTACCCCCAATACAATAACCGCTTTGTTTTTTGGAATGTTTCCGTACCAGTTATCCATCGGGCTATCTTCTCTATCATAAACCTTCCAAACGCTACCAACCGCATTCATATAGGGCAAGTCAATGCCATTACCATTTCTGCCACGATAAAAATATTTTTCTATTTCTTTCTCTAACCATTGTTTAGGGTCATTTAGTTTCTCTGTGCTCCAATGTCGCCCATATACAAATTTATCAGTTCGCTCTTCTTTGTGAGAATCAAGCAACGAGTATGCTATTTTACTGCAAAGTTCTCTCGTAAACTGTTTTCTTTCTATCACAAAATTAATGTAACGTGTATCACTCATGTTGCCCCCTCCCTAACAATTATTCCAAGTTGTTCTGCTACTCTTTTGTAATTATCATCAAATGTTAGTCCAGAAGGCGAAACTATCCTTGCCTCATCAGCAAAGCCCTTCTTTATCCCCTCCGCCATTTTATACAATTGCTTTTCGCCTTTGTCATCCAACTGTATTACGGTTCTAGGCCCTGATTTTGATTTTACTTCTTCAACTATCCTTTTTGTTTGCCCGCCCGAGGTAAAATCATAAGAAATATCCTTTTCCCATGCATCTGTATAAGTGTCTCCTCTCCATTTGTAAGCTATGGGCTCGGTTTCGGTTTCCACTTCCCTTAGCACAACGTTGTCTTGCTTGCTTAGCGCAGAAGCCCTTTTTGCCTCTGCGAAGAAACCCTGTCCGTCGCTTTCGGTTGAGCGTGCTATGCGCTTCTCAAGGTTTTCAAAACCTTTTAAGCCAGGGACTTTGGATAATTCCTCAAGGTTTTTCATTACAGGTTCGAGTGTTTCTCCTGAAAATTTAGTTGAAAGCCTTGTAATTGATTCCTGGCCAGAAATTTCATATTTCCCGAACATTTTTGCATATTGTTTTATTGCTCCCTCAGAACTCCACTCTGCAAGTGCTTTTTTCCCGAATTCAGAGTTAATGAGCTTGCTCATCGCTTTTTCTGCAGCTTCTTCGCTTCCGAGTTCTGCAGCAAGCTTTTGTGTTGTTCTTTCTCCTTTCGCTGCCACTTCTTCTGCGCGGGAGCCGAGAGATGCAAGCCATTTGTCTGCATCATCTGTTTTTGAGAATAGTTTTGCTGTGCGTGCTGCAAAGTTTTGCGCTGCTTCCAAGGACCATTCGGACAGCACGGGTGTTTTGAACAGTTTGAGCGCTTCCGCCGTCTTTGCGCCGAATTTCTCTCCGATGCGCGTGAATGCCAGGTAGGCTTTCTCCGCGAGCTCTGCGCCCCTGCCCCCTATCCTGATTCCTTTCAAAACATCGGATACTTCCCCAACCCCGACAAAGAGGATGCCCACCTGCTCAATCAGGTATCCTGAAACATAGCCATCCATGAAACCAAACTGGAATGCAGGGAATTCATCGGTGCCCTTCCCATAAGTGTTCCATTTCTTTGCTTCCCTGAGTACGTCAAGGGTTATGCTCTTGATTATTTTGCCAGGTTCATCAAACGCTTTCAGGAATTCCAATCCAAAAATGAACTTTCCGACATTGCCCGCAATGCCCGGCAATTCATTCAAGTGCCACACAGCCCACCACATTCCCTTGAGCACCTGGCCAGCAGCATCTATGTCGCCCTTTATTCCGGCAAACCCTCCGTTAGGGAGCCCTATGAAAAACCCTTTGCAACTGGGGCCAATATTAGTAAAATCAGTGGCGCCATCCTCGCGGACTGACAACACAATTACAGTGCCATCAGATGACTCAAAAGCTTCCATGCTCCTGCTGTCCTCAATGAATTCTTTTAGTGTCATCGTGCTCGTTTTCATTTCCAATGGAGAAATGCCAGTGCCTTCAAGCGCTTTTTGCACTACAACCCTGTCTTTGGAGGCAACCGAGACAAGCTTTTGGTAATTCATTGCTTTGAGATTTCCGACTAGTTTACTTTTTTGCTGTCCGGAAAGCGGGCCAATGTGGCCGCTGAGCAACTCTAAGCAAGTTGTATTGCTATTTACTTTTGCCATGACTGTTGCAAGGTTGCTTGAAGCATCATGCGGGCCGCTTCCAATCAATTCTTCTTCACTGTTTGTAAGGCCATCATCATCAGCATCGACATCGCAATTGCAGCTGAAATTCACGTTTTTCAGGCCGCTGAAGTAGCCGCTTTCGGATGAGCAGGATTCGAGCGTGGGGCACTTCACTTCAACACTGTGGCTTCCTGCAGGAGTCGTGAGGGTTTTTCTCCCTGAATTGTCCGTAGTGCCCTCGTAAGAGTTGTCCAGATAAAGGTTGGCCCCCGCAAGGCTTGAACCATCGCTGTTGGAAACGGAAACATAAATCGTCGCGAGCTGCTGGCCAACACTAACCACTTTGCTCGCACTCACGCCATTGTAGCCACTTTTGCTTGCAGACACCGTGAATGTTTGTGCCCCGGTTTTAGAGGCAGTGGTGCTGTAAGTGTACCTGCCGTTGCTTGTTGAGCGGGAAACACTGGTTCCCCTGAAAGGGTCATAGATAGAAAGGCTCGCGCTGTCCACAAGGCTTCCAACCCCATCCCTCACAGTGATTTCCAGGTTGATTGAATCGTTGAGCAAATACGAACCATTAGAGGTTATGCTTGTGGAGAGGTTTTGCGATTGGGAACATACGCCGCAACCAAAGTTTAGCTGCTGGCTCCCGCCATCCGATCCAATTGATGCTGTCTTCGTGTCGCAGTAGGTTCCATTGGAGCAGTAAACCGCGACATTGTGCGTTCTCCCGCAACTCTGGTCAGAAACTCCAAGGGAAATGTTCCCCCCTGAATCGGTATCGGATTTGTAAGAGCCGTCCAAATAGACCTTTGCATTTGGAATATTATTTGAGGAGTTGTCCCTCACGTTCGCGTTTATTGTCCCGCTGCAGGTCGAACTGCAGCTTGATGGAATTGAGGCATCCACCGAGTTCGAGGCCGATGCAGTGCCCCCGCCTACACAGTTTCCGCTCAATTGGGCCTCAGACCTATAGGCCCCGGGTTTCCAGCCGCCACTCGGGGTCGGCCACGTTACTGTCCAAACAACGCTATCTCCCGGTTTAGTCGAATAAGAGTTCGAACCGCTGTTCACAATGTTGTTTGAGGAATCATAAAGGTAAAAATTTGCGCTGTGAGGGTAAACCCTCGTGCCGTTGTTCGTGAACTCATGCTTTGCAATGATATTGCTGCTGCACAACCCATCCTGCTCGATCCAGGCCGAATAAGAAACTACCCTGCAATCCTTCTGGCACGGGGCAGAAGGAACATACGGAGAAGAGAACGAATACGTTGTCCTAGACCTGCCATCAGTATAGGCCCCGCTCACCCATGTCTTCAAAGTATAATCGCCGCTTCCAGGCCAGCCGCCTGAAGGCGAGGGCAAAGTGACCTTCCAGCCAACCTGCTTCTGCGGCCCCAAAGTCCATGCATCAGGGTCCTGCCCGGAATACACGACATTCCCGTTCGGGTCTTTTAACTCATAGTTAAACACATAATTGAAAGTGTAAAGCTTGCTCGTGTTGCTGAACAAGTGGTTATCCGAGATTATCGTGCCGTCACAGGCATAACTCGTTTTATCAGGAGTTCCATCAGCACCTCCAATGGTGTCCCCTGCGCAAGCAGTCTCCACATACAAGTTAGCCGAACTTGAATGAGTGCTGGCCGTGCCGTTTGAAAATTTCCCTGTGAGAGTAACCTTGTGCGTGTAATTGCCCACCTTGGTCCAATTTCCATACGTTCCAGGCGAAGAAGTCAAGCCCCAATCAATGCTCGAGCCAGCGCTCAAAGACTGGCTGCTTTTCGAAGCACTCCCAAGGAACAGCCCGTCAGGGTCATAAAGCTCACCCAAATAATCATAATTAAAATTCATGGTGCCTGTGTTGCTGAAAACGTGGTTGCTCCCGAAATCCTCCGAACAAGAATAAACCCTTTTAGTCGGATTAGCACTAACCGAAGTAACCTCGCCCCTGCAAGGCGCATTCGGGACACTCGGATTGGAAAAAGTATTGGCCGTTGCCGACCTTCCATCGCTAAAAGAACCATCTGCCCAGACCTTCACAGCATAAACTCCGCTCATTGGCCAGCCATCAGAGCCAGGCGTGAAGGTCGCATCCCACGCTGCAGTGTTTCCCGGCGCAATGGAAAGGTTCGCAGTAGAGCCGGAAGAAATCACGTTGCCGTAAGGGTCCTTGAGCTGGTAATAAATCGTATAATTGTAAGTGTAGGTATTGCTCGAGTTGGTGAACCTGTGGTTCTGGCTGACAATATTATCATTGCACGCATAACTGGACTTATTCGGCGAGCCATCAAAACCCAGGATTGAACCCGCGGTACAGGAAACATTGGGCGAAACCGAAGTGGCAACCACCTGCAAATCATTATACCCATTGCACCAGGCAATCGCAAAAGACCTCATCGAATAGCTACCCGAATCGGGCCAGCCCCCTGATAAAGGTGCCGGGAATGAGGTGTTCCAATTTTGGTAATACCCTGCCGAAAGATTTTGGGCATCGCTGAGCGTAGTCTCGTTGAAATAATTGTTGTTTGCGGTGTAAAGGTCATTGTATAATTTATAACTCATTGAAGTTGAATTATTGTTGGAAACCGAAGTGTTGTTCACGGTTATGGTGTCATTGCACAGGTAAGTGGATTTTGAGTTTGTCCCGCCTGAAATGCTTTCATCGCAAGACCCGGAACCCCTGGAAAAGAGCTTGTACGAGCTTATTGTGCTGTAAGCGTCATTGTATCCATAAACCTTGACATAATAATCCCCGTTCACCGTGGCTGTGCAGTTCTCCATCTGCCCTGAACCGGCATTGCATTTTTTCACATAGCTGCTTCCGCAGGAATCATAAATCTCGATATCATAATCCTTGTTATTCGGGGGAATCAAAACAAACCTGAGGGTATTTGTCCCTATTCTGTAACCCTTGAACCAATGGGCATCCCCGGAATAACTCAGGTAATCAGTGTAATAGTAACTCCAAAGGTCGCTAGTGGCCAAAAGGCAGGAACGGTCGGTTTGCGCTGACACGCCCATCGGGCCAATGGAATTTCCATCCCTATTCCCTGGAACAGGAAAGGCTTTCCTGTGATTCAACTGCAACTTGTTTTTAGCCTCAAAATCGCTTGAATTATAATCCCCCTTGGAAACATCAGGCAAAGACCCCTGCTCAACAACCCCCCTGGGAGCACCTTGGATTGCCTTGGCCTGAACAGATTCCAGGACAGGCGGATTTAGCGGAGGGCTGATTCTGGCATCTTGGGAAGAAGCAGCATCACTTGGGGAAGCCACATGCACCTTTGCAGTGCCAACAACATTACCGTCCAAAAGCGAAGCAGAAACGGCCCCAAACTCATTAGAATCAAGCGCCCTGGAAACAGCCCCGGATTTGACAACGTAAAAATAATTGATGTCAAAATCCCTGTGGCTCAAAGCCACTTCAGCCGAAGCCGCTCCAAGCAAAGCTAAGAAAAAAATCGCGCAAAAAAAGTTCTTCAAAAAAGCTCTTCTCACCATAGATTGAAAGCCCCTTGAAAATTAGCTGGCGAAAACGCTCCACCATGGCTTTTCAACAGAAAGAACCTCCGCAGACGACGAATCCACCTTGGTCTTGGTATCGAAATCAACCGGAATCAGCCAGAAAAGCTTGGCCTGCTTTTTCCCATCAATCACATAAATGGGCTTCCCCTCAATGACAATAGACACCTTGCCGCCCTGCGCCCCAATGGCTTCTTCAGCCTTCTTCAAAGCAACAGAAGGCGAAACGCCGATTACAGAACCCCCAATGCTGACCGAACCGCCGGAAATGCTCACCGGTTCAATGGTGGAAGCTATAACCCCGTTTGAAACCAGCTCTGGCCCGGTTGCAGCATTCTTCTGAACGCTGATTCTCTCGCCGCCAGCATTGGCATCGACCTTCAAATCATTCAGGCCATTCTCTTCTCTGGAAGAAACAGTGAATTTAGAAGTCTCGATTTTCACGTCACCTGAAGAAATCGTTATCTTATCCACTGCATTGCACACGCTGCCATTGCAAACAGTCATCCCCTGAACCTGAGGCTGTTCAGCAACCCCCTCTATCGGTGTTTCTTTAGGCGGGGAATAACCGGGAATAGGCATTGGCGCCGACGCTTGCTGGGAACCCGGCTTGCTGACAGGAACCGCAGCACCGGCCTCCCCGGCCCTTGGAGTGCCTGTGGGTTCATTTCCGTCTACAACCCCTGCCTGAGCAGTAGCAGAAACAGTGGCCGCATTATTGTTTGCCAATGGTTCACTTCCACCGACAGTATTTTGGGTAATTGTTATACTACGGCCAATCCTTTGCGTAACCGTCGAGTATGGCGAAGCAGGAGGGCCTTGCGAATCTGTTTCCAAATCATTCGAGTCAACACTGATATCCCTGGCCTCCGAGCCAATAGCGGAAACCGAATTAGAAACAACAACTGGTGAAACCGGCTCGGCAAAAGAATTCGAATCGCCCCTCTCAATCGCATGGGCAGCCAAACTCACGCCATCGGAAAAAACCGCGGGCACAAAAAAAGCAAAAAAAACTATGAATCCGAAAAACACGCTAAAGCGCAAGCAAAACCCCCCACAACCCCTGAAACAATTAACCGATTAAACTTATTTAAAACCCCCCTAAACGCCTGAAAAACCGAGCAAACCCCTGTTTTTATACACCTGTGCCCATGCCGAATATGCCTTTGGTTGAACGGGAATCAACCATTTGGTTGAGTGCTGCGGTTGCCTTGCTCTTTTCAGGAAAATGAGAGCCACCGGCAATGAGCCCTGCAAAACCTTTTATAAACAACCCCAAGAAAAGCAGTTATGGGCGACGAAATCAAGAGGCTCTTCCAGGAATTGCCTGACAATGATTTTTCCTCTGTGCGCCTAGAGAAAGCATTGGAAAGAGTAAAAGGCAACGATGATTTCAGGCGAAAGAATTATGCGAAATACACCGTAATTTTGTGCGGAGACCACAATGGAAATGAAATAAACAGCGAGTTCCTGTCTGAACTGAAAAGGAAGCTCAGGGCCGGCCACGGAATCACCTGCTATATCGGAAAGGACTTCATTGACAAGGCAAAAGGAAGTAGGCAGCTTGAAATACAGAAGGCATACCTTGGCGACGCTGACATAATAATTTTCATTGATGGCAAAAGTCCAGGCACGCTCAATGAATCAAATGACATCAGGGAACACAAAAGCCTGAACTCAAAAACAATAGCTTTCTTCAGGTACAGCACATTCAAAGAACTGATTGAAAAGCCGGACAGGCAGGATTACATTTCGGAATTCAAATACCCGATACCATACAGGGAAAAGGAAGAGCTCGATGCAAAAATAATCTTCGGCGTGAAGCACATGATTTTATACCTTTTAAACAAGGAGCTAAATACGCAAAAAAAGGACAATGAAAGGATTTAATACAAGAAAAGGCGATATTAATGCAAATGGGTGAGAACATGGGAGAACTCAAGTGGGAGGACGCATTCCTCAATGTAAACTGCCTGCAGATAATGTACTATCTCGCAAAGTACAACCCGTCGATAGAAGCCGCAAAAATAGCGGAAAAATTCAAAATGAGCCCAGAAGAAGTGGAAGAAAAGCTCGTAAAGCTCGCTGGCCTGAAAATAGTCGATTACGAAAAAAACAAGGGCTACACCCTCACAGACAAAGGCATGATGAGCCTATACAACTTCCACACAAACTACAACAGCAGGTAAGAAAGTAAAAAACGGCTGGCAGTGAAGCCTCAAATTTGCGCGCCCAGAGGACTTCATCCCTCCTATTCCATTGTACCTCACCGGTTCCCTTTTTGTTTCAGGTCTCACAATTACAGGGGCCACACAACTTGAACCTTCAGGGATGACAAAATCGTTTTCGACAAACGCTTCCAATTCCTCTAAGGTGTTGCAATCAGGGAAATAAATGAACTGTGGCTCCCCAGAATTTGGAGGAGCGGCAGCAGCATTTTCACTGAAAAACACTACGGCTGGAAATAAAAATAAAAGTGCCATTAATGATTTGTTATCCATTTTTTCACTCCAATGGCCTCAAATTTTTACGTCCTTATTAATTTCGAAACTTAAAGTTTCTTTTTTGCAAATAAAACACTCTAATTTTTTCTTTTCTTTTAACTTGTTGTCTAAATCCTCAAAGGTATATATTCTAAGTTTATTTTTGTGACGTGAGGGACAAGGAATTACCGTGCTAGCCATAGTAGCGCTTTTTTTTATGATATATATCTTATTGCATTCTGGGCATCCAAGCAATACATTAGTTGGAGATACAAACACTTCTCTTTCTTCAAATCCACAATTGCCACATTTAAAATTCATGAAAAAGCCCATAATTTCACCCAAAGTTTCTTATTGTTTCTGATTCATCAACTATGTCCCAAAGACGGGGATAAAAATTTGAACTATTTAAATTGTCAGAATAACTCAAGTATTTACTGACAATATAGTTAAATTTTGATTTAAACGCCGGTGATTTTGATATAATAGAATTATCAACTAAATTACTTATCTCAGTAAAACCATATTTTTCAGCACGAGCTTTTTGAATTATGAGATAACTATAATCCTTGCTTGCAATACTATTTGCTAATTCACTAGATGTAACTTCGGCATTAAGTTTACTGCCTAAACCATTAACAAAATCAGTAGTATTTAATCCTAATCGCGAGTACGCATGAGAATCATTAGCAAATTCTTCAAACCAAGAAGCATCTGATTGTTGCCATAGATTAAATTGAACCTTGCTAATGTCTCCTACCTTATCGGCAAACTCAAAGTGTGATTGTTCATGATAAATTAAATAATCTATTTCCTTTAAGTCCAATTGTCGATTAATAGAATTGTTCTTCAACCCGATTTTGATTGTGTTATTTGTTAGATCACTCTTTGCTGCTGAAAAAGGGAGTTCATCAACTATTTCAATTTTTGGTGACACATTAAACGCTTTTTCCCCTATGCTGGCTGCTTTGTCCATGTTTGCTAATGCTTGTGCCCCATTTTCCAGTCTTAGCAGTTTTTCTGCACCTTCATATTTTTGGGCTAATTTTGCTGCTGCGCCTATTGCTCCTTTTCCTGTTCCTTTTGTGATTTGTTCGCCTTGTTCTAGGTTTTTCATTGCTTCTGCTGGTTTGAGGATTTTTCCTGTGCCTTTTGCGATTATGATTTGTTCAGAGATATATCCTACGTGGAATCCTATTACGAATGAGTCTGAGAATATTTTTTCATCGGTAGTGGTCCATGCGAGGATTTTTCCTGGGGATGCTTTTTTTGCATCGGAGTAAAGTGATGGCAAGACTTCGTTGGTGTATGTGTTTGGGATTCCTCCGGCCATGTTGCTGCCTTTTTTTATGATTGAAAATTGGGCGGGAAGTTGGAGGGCTAAGGAAAAGCTGCAAAATAGCAACAATGACAAAGCAATAAAGACTTTAGACTTCATTTTTTCCCCCGTTATTATTAGATTGGTTAGCTAAAAATACATCAAGCCTGCCATTGGCTTTAACCCATTCGCCTTTTTTTAGTTTATTGTCACTGATAAAAACGTAGAATCCACAATCGACAACTACTTCATTTTTTACTTTGTCAATGATTTGTCCATAAATGTCGTATAGATTAACAGACGTTGGAGTGTGCTTTATGTAAATAGCTTTTTTTTCTTTTGAGTTTATTTTTTCTATGTTGTAGTCAAGTAGCCTTAGTTTGACTAAATATTCTTTGTTTTCTTCAAATTTAGCATTTTTATGTTCAAAACATTCAATAGTCCCTTTTCTAATATTATCATCAATTCCTTCTGCAGCTCTATTATTTAGGAATAAAATTAAATTTTTCTCATATTTGGCAGTTTCTGGTTCTGAAATGATTTTCCTTACTGTCGCCTTCTCAAAATAGTTTTCCATGTAGTCCACCTCTAGTCTGGGTATGCCGTGATTATTCTGCCTTCAACATTTGGCCTGTCACTTACCACAACTAATATTCTTTTTATTTTTCCGTCAATGGTATAATTTTTATAAAAATTATAACTGTCCCCTGCAATATATTCTACTGAATCATAGTTCTCTATTGTATCTTTTATTACGCTTTTGACAGCTGCCTCTTTATTTGGTAACTTCAACGCGGTTTGAATGTGAATATCATGCCCCTGATTGACAATGTGTTTCCAACCCCAGCCTATTGGTCCATCTTGGAGCCATGCAATGATTCTTGAATTTTTTGCGATAAAAATGGTTTGACTAATTTCAGCCCCTTTTGCCAATATTTTATTTATCATTTCATCATTAGCCCCAAGACCCTTTAGTCTTGTTATTGCAGACTCCACATCTTTTCCAACAACATCTATTGCCCCTTTTCCTGCTCCTTTTGTGATTTGTTCGCCTTGTTCTAGGTTTTTCATTGCTTCTGCTGGTTTGAGGATTTTTCCTGTGCCTTTTGCGATGAGTATTTGTTCTAGGATGTATCCTGCGTGGTAGCC
>CABMIU010000038.1 GCA_902386385.1 uncultured archaeon | reverse complement strand
CCCCCGTTGCCCGAAATGCTGTAATTGAAATTATCAATGATGTAGAGGGTTATGTCCGAACCATCGAGCTTGAGCGCCTTGCCCGCGATGTCCTCCGCGTCCTTGTCCGAGATGGTTTTTCCGGAGCGCAGGTCGTCCATGGAGATGAAGAGCGCCGCGTTCTTGGGCCTGTCCAGGAACATGTAAAGGGGGTAATTGGCCTTGCCTTTTGCGACTGCTGCGAAAGTGTCTGCGCCCTGCTTGGTGACCGAGAAAGCAACGCCCCAGTCTGCGCCGCGCAGGCTGGAAACAGGAAGAGAGTATATGGTTCCGGGAAGTATGTCCTCGCCACTAACGGCGACCTTGCCGTCGACTATGCCCTGGAAAACGCCCTGGTGGCTGAGCACGTCCTCTATGCTCTTGATGGTGTCCTGGTTCGTGCCCGGCACCTCCACGTCTATCTGGGAATTGCCGACTGCGCGCACCTTGACTTCAGTAAGGCCGAGCACCGAGGCGCGGTTCTTGATTATCTGGAGCGTGTCGCTCATCGTGCTCTCGCTCACCGCCTTTTCGAGAATTATGGGAATCCTGGTTCCTCCGGAAAAGTCTATGCCGAACTTGACTCCGTTTATCGCTATGTTCTCAAGCGAGAGGGCGAGCAGCAGCGCGAGCGCGAGGAACCTCGCGTTCTTGCTCTTCCACACCGTGGAGAGCACGCCGAAAACAAGGAATGCGAATAGAAGAAGCAGTCCCACGTACTTCGCGTAGAAGGACTCGCCGATGGCGAACGCTGCGAAGATTGCGAGCAGCAGGAGGTTCTTCCTGTCCTTGAGTATCGCGTTTATGTCTAGTATCATATTTTACCCTCTGTGTGAAGAAGCAGCGTGACCGCGTTTATGCCCCAGGTCGCGAACATGTCCGCGAAAAGCCCTGCGAGCGCGACCATGGAAATCTCGGAATAGATGGATATGTGGGTGTAAAGGCTCACCAGGTATAGTATAAGGAAGGAGAAGAACGCCGTGGCGCTCATCGTCAGCCCGGTCTTCATCGCGTCGAACGCCTTCTGCCTCGGGTCTCCGGAACGCTTCAGCATCCTCATAGTAAGAAGTATGTCCGTATCGAGCGAGAAGCCCAGCAGCATGAGCAGGGCCGCGAACGAGGCCAGGGTGAGCGGGATTCCGAAAAGCCCCATCGCGCCCAGCGCGATTACCACGTCGCTCACCGCCCCGGTTATGACAGCCAGGCTCGGCACGAGGGTGCGGAAGAATATGAAGACGAATATCGTGGAAAGTATGGCGGCGAATATGGACACGCGGATTGCATTGTCTATGAAGTGCGCGGAAAGTGCCGGGCTTACGCTCTGCACGCTGAGCGAAGAGTAATCTGCGTATTTGTTTATCGAGGCTGAAATGGAATCCTTGTAGTTGTTGTACACGGCGCGGTAGGCGTCGAGCGTCTGGGAATTGAGCGTGTTGAGGTTCTCTATTCCCGCAGCAGAAGCGTTCTTAACCCCGGCGAGCGCGAACAGTGAATCCGAGATGCTGTTCAGGTTCTTCCGCTCGGCCACGTACTGGTCCATCACGGATGAATTGGTGTTCGCCTGGGATTCTAGCAGCGCGACCTGCTCGAGCTTGGCTGTGAAGTTGTCCCTGAGCGCGTCGGCCCTCACGAGGTCCGGGTTCTGCCCGAGCTCGATTTCGGCCTTGGGCCCGAAGGTGGTGTTGTAGGTGCTCACCGTTCCTACGAGGCCGTCCTTAGCGAGGCTGGCCTGCAATTGCGTGGCGTCGACGGAACGGTTGAGGTCCAGGACTATGAGCGTTCCCCCTGTGAAATCCACGCCGAGCTTTATGTGCGGTATGAAATAGATTGATATCAGTATGAGTATGAGCGGGAATACTATCAGCCGCCTGTAATCTCCCTGGTAAATGTTCGGAATTTCCATATCAGAATCACGCATGACGAATAAGCAAAAGTGAAATAGAGTATGGATGAACAAATTTAAAAAGCAATTCGTATTGTTTTGCCTGGCATTTATAACATTTTGTCATGTTCCTAACAATAGTTATAAATATATTGTTTCCGAGATTTATGCTTCCAATGGATTAGAGGTGGGACGATGCACGAATACTATGGAATATACTGCCCGGTTGTAACCCCGTTCAAGGCTGACGGAAGCGTGGACGAGGACGGATTGAAGAGCGTCATTGATTTCGTATTGGAAAAGCAGAAGGTCACGGGTTTGGTGCCTTGCGGAACAACGGGCGAGAGCCCTGCGCTCACCGAGGAGGAGCATGTAGGGGTGATAAGGAGCGCTGTGAAGATTGCCGGAGGGAAGGTGCCGGTAATCGCTGGCTCGGGAACCAACTGCACAGGGGACACCGTGAGGCTGACCAAGTGGGCCGACGAGGCAGGCGCGGATGCGTTCCTGGTGGTCGGGCCGTATTACAACAAGCCGAGCATGGAGGGCATGGCTGCGCATTACAAGGCGGTTGCGAATTGCACCAAAAAGGATGTGATAATATACAATATACCGGGGAGAACGAGCAAGAACATCGAGCCAAAGACCATTCTGGACATAGCGAGGGCTAATCCTAATGTGGTGGGGCTCAAGGACGCTGCAGGAAGCATAGACCAGACAATGGAGATAATAGCTGGAAGCAGGAAGCTTGGAAAGCCGTTCTACGTGCTCGCAGGCGACGACCAGATGACTTATCCGACGCTTACGCTCGGGGGCCATGGAGCCATATCCGCAGTGAGCCACGTGGTGGGCGCGGAGATGGTGGAAATGGCCAGGCTGGCGAAGCAGGGCAAGTGGGAGGAGGCGAGGGAGATACACTTCTCGATACTTACGGTCATAAAACTGCTTTTCCTGGAAACCAACCCTGCTCCGGTCAAGGCTGCTATGGAGATGATGGGCGTGATTGAGAATGATCCGCTCAGGCTGCCGCTTGTGCCGATGACCGCCGCAGGAAGGGAGAAACTGAAGGCGGAATTGAAGAACCTGGGCAAAATCTGAACGCGCGGCAGCCGGGATGTTCAGGTTATATAATCGTAATGTGAGATTATGTTTTGGAACTTAGTCTTACGGAACAAGGAAGTGTCAGCAGGTAACATATATGGCTATACAGGCATCGCTCGAAGTCGAGCTTGAGGACAGGCCCGGGCAGCTGCGGAGCCTGCTCGGAGTGTTCGAGGAGGCGAACGCGAACATAATCAGCGTGACGCACATCCACGGCAGGAAGGCGAACTCGCACGTGCCTGTTGAGATAATATTCACTGCTGCAGGCAAGGAGGCGCTCGCGACAATGGATGCGGCACTCAGGAAGGGCGGCTGGCACGTGGTCTCGCTCGAGAAGGTCATCCAGTTAAGGAGGGTGACTGTGGGGCTCGTGGGGAACATCATAAGGACTCGGAGCGTGGAAGTCCTGATTGACAGGGTGGATGCGCTCGGCGCGAACGTCTCGAAGTTCTCGATGAACATGCCGTGCCAGAGCGGGGAGAGCAGCGCGCTCATAACGTTCGAGGCAGAGGACGAGGCGGTCATCGCAAAGGCGATGGACGAGATAGGCAAGATTTGCGGGCAGAACAACCTGCTTCTGATAAAGCCGGTGGAATAGCATGGCATTGAAAATCATAATACTTGGCGCAGGCACTGTCGGCAGGGGACTGCTCAAGGCGCTTTCGCAGAGAAAGGAATTCGCAGTGTGCGGAATCGCGAGCTCCGGAGGCTACATATATTCACGGGAGGGCATTTCGAAGCCCGAGCTCGAGAAAATCGCGGCTGGGAAAAAGCCGCATGAAATTGCGGGTTTCGTGCAGAAGCCTGCGCTTGAGCTGGTCAGGGAGGGCGATTACGACGTGCTCGTCGAGCTCACTACCACGAACCTGAAGGACGCAGAACCTGCATATTCGCACATGAAGGCAGCGCTCTCGCGGGGCAAGCAACTGGTAACTTCGAACAAGGGGCCGCTCGCGCTCCATTTCCACGAACTGGATTTTTTGGCAAAGCAGAACGGGTGCCTGTTCAGGTTCGAGGCGACAGTGGGAGGCGCGATACCGATTTTCGCGACTGCGAACAATTACCTGCGCGGAGACCGCGTGGTGTCGGTGAAGGGGCTGCTTAACGGCACGACAAATTACATACTTTCAAGGATGTACGAGGAGAAGATGCCTTACGAGAGCGTGCTCAAGGAGGCGCAGCAACTCGGCATCGCGGAACGGGACCCGAGCTACGATGTGGACGGGATAGACGCTGCTGCGAAGCTCGCAATAGTCGCGAACGCGATATTCGGAAAGAATTCTTCGTTCAGCGAAGTGAAGCGAACCGGGATATCACGCATCACGCCTGAGCTGCTCGAGCTTGCTGCTTCGCAGAACTACCGCGTCAAGCTCGTATGCTCTGCGAGCGCAGAGGGCGGGATGGAGGTCGCGCCAAGGTTCGTGCCGCTTTCTGATCCGCTCGCGTCCATAAACGGGACGTTGAATGCAATCACGCTCGAAACGAGGATGGCAGGGCCGCTCACGCTCGTGGGCAAGGGCGCAGGCGAGAGCGAGACCGCGAGCGCGGTGCTCGCCGACCTGATAGACATTTCGGACAGGGTGAAAAAATGACGCGTGCTGTGCTCAAGATAGGCGGCGGCATTTTGCGGAGCCGCGAAGACCTTGAAACGATTGTGAAGATACTCAAAATGAATTCAGGAAGGGAGAACATACTGGTAGTCTCGGCGCTCAGCGGAGTGACTGATACGCTGCTTGGCGCGTACGCGCACAGCAAGGACGTGAGCGCAGAGCTGCGCAGGAAGCACCAGGCGTATTTCGATGTGCAGAACGAGGCGTTGGATGCGAAATTCAAGGAGCTATCGAAGCTGCTTTCGGAAAAGAAGAAGAGCGTTGAGCGGAAGGAGAGAGTTTCTGCTTTCGGCGAGCGGCTGAGCGCAATAGCCGTTGCGGAGTACCTGAATGCGCACGGAATCCCTGCGCTCGCGATGGATGCAGAGGAATGTGGAATAGCGGCTGACGGAAGGTTCGAAAAGGCGAACTGCGTGCTGGAAAAGACAAAGGAGAATTTCAAAACCAGGGTTATTCCGAAAATCGCAGGAAAAACCCTGGTCATCACAGGATATTACGGAATTGATGGAAACGGGAATGTGAATACGTTCGGCAGGGGCGGCTCGGATTATTCAGCTGCAGTTGTCGCTGTTGCGAGCAGCGCGCAGGTGCTTGAGATATGGAAGGATGTAGAGGGATTCATGAGCGCTGACCCGCGAGTGGTGAAGGATGCGAGGAAGCTGGACGAAATAAGCTTCGACGAGGCCAAGGAGCTGGGCTACCTGGGCGCCAAGATACTGCACCCGCGCACAATGGACGCGCTCCGGGGCTCGAAGGTTTTCGCGCAGATAAAGAGCGTGCTTGCTCCGGAAATGCCCGGCACGCGCATAGTGGAGGAGCGGACGAGGAAGACCGGAAAGATAATAACCTCGATAGCGGCGAAGAAGGGCACCTGCGTGGTGAACATAAGGGGCGCTGAGATGGTGGACGTGCCGGGGGTTGCGGCGCAGATATTCACTGCAATCGCGAAAAAGGGCGTTTCCATAGACACGATTGCAACATCGCAGGTCAACATCACATTCACTATAGACGAGAACGATGCGGAAACTGCTGAAAAGGCCCTGCGGGCGATGCCGCACCTGGTGGGCGATTTCGAAATGAGCAGGGGGCTTGCGGTCGTGGGCGTGGTGGGCGACGAGATGAACGTGCCCAACACCGCGGCGCGGATTTTCGCCGCAGTAGGACGGAGGAGGATAAACATATCCATGATTTCGCAGGCAGCGCTCGGAATAAACGTCACGCTGATAGTCAAGAGGGAAGATGCGGACGAATGCATCCGCGCAATACACGAAGAATTCGTGCTGGGTGAATAAGGTGAAGGTTGAATACGCTGCAAGATTGGACAGGATACCGAGATACATATTCGCGGAACTCGACGTGCTCAAGCAGGAGCAGAAGAGGAAGGGAACGGACATCATTTCGCTCGCGATAGGCGACCCGGACATCCATACGCCGAGGTTCATACTGGACGCGCTCGCCAAGGAGGCCGCGGACCCGAAGAACCACAACTACCCGAGCTACGCGGGCGAGGGCTTCTACAGGGAGGAGGTGGGCGCGTGGATGCAACGGAGGTTCGGCGCAGAAGTTAATCCGGAAAACGAGGCCCTTGCGACAATCGGCTCCAAGGAGGCGATAGCGAACATGGGCCGGGCTTTCGTGGACTCAGGGGATACCGTGCTCTGCCCTGACCCTGGCTACCCGGTCTATGCGAACGGCACCACGATACTTTCGGATGCAAATGCGGTGAAGATGCCCCTGCTCGAACAGAATAACTTCCTTCCGGATTTCGAGGCGATAAAGAAGGAGGACGCGAAGAAGGCGTCGCTGATGTTTCTCAATACCCGAACAACCCTACTGGCGCTGTTTGCAACAGGAAATTCCTGGAGGAGGCGCTCGGGTTCTGCAGGGAGCACGGAATAATGCTCGCATACGACAATGCGTACTCTGAATTCACGTTCGGCGATTATGTCGCGCCATCGATTTTCGAAGTCGCGGACATAAAGAAGGACGCGGTAATAGAATTCCATTCGCTTTCCAAGACGTTCTGCATGACCGGGGACAGGATAGGGTTCGCAGTAGGGCACGCGGACGCGGTCAGGGGCCTGGGGAAGGCCAAGGAGAACATAGATTCAGGGGTTCCGGTTTACATACAGAAGACCGCGGAAATTGCGCTCAGGTCCTACAGGGATTCCAGGAAGCCGAAGGAGGTGCAGGCGGTCGCTGACGAGTACTCCAAAAGGGCTGATGCGCTCGTATCTGCTCTGAACGCCATCGGCCTGCGGGCCAACAAGCCCAAGGGCACGTTCTACGTCTGGGTGAACATAAAGCATACCAGAATGGGCTGCATGGAGTTCGCGAAAAAGGCAATTGTGGAAGGAGTCGCGATAACTCCAGGCACAGCCTTCGGGGAATACGGCCATGGATACATGCGCTTTGCCGTCACCCAGCCAACGGACAGGATAAAGGAGGCAGTGGAAAGGCTGGGAAAAATCGTTTCAGGGTGAGAATTATGAAGAATTTCAAGTGTGCGGTATTGGGCGCGACAGGAGTGGCGGGCCAGCAGTTCATCGAGGCGTGCTCGGGCCACCCGTGGTTCACGATAAGCGGGCTTTACGCCTCGGAAAAATCAGCAGGGAAGAAATACTGCGATGCGTGCACCTGGCACCAGGAAAGCGAAATAGAGCCTAGGCTCGCCTCCATGGTGGTGAAGGACGTTGCGAAAATCGAGGGGGACCTCGCGCATTACGATATAATATTTTCCGCGCTGCCCGGGGAGATAGCCCGCGAGGCCGAGGAGAAGTGCGCGAAGCAGAAGCCGGTGATAAGCACTACGTCTGCTTTCAGGTATGACGAGGACGTGCCTATACTCATTCCGGAAGTTAATGCGGAGCATGCGAAGCTCATAGAAAGGCAGAAGGAGCGCGGCTGGAAGGGGTTCGTGGTTCCTGGCCCGAACTGCACCACAGTCGGGCTTGCAGTGAGCCTGAAGCCCATTTATGACGAATTCGGGATAAAAAACGTGTTCATGACCTCGATGCAGGCGCTATCTGGGGCAGGCTATCCCGGCGTGCCTTCGCTTGACATAGTGGACAATATCGTCCCTTACATAGCAAAGGAGGAGGACAAGGTGCAGAAGGAGACCGTGAAGATATTGGGCGCGCCTAGGGGAAAGGACGTGAAGGCGGCGGCCTTCGCGGTGAGCTGCACGTGCACGCGCGCGAACGTCAGGGACGGGCATACCGAAACCGTTTTCGTGGAAACCGAGAAGCCGTGCTCGCCGGAGGATTACAGGGCCGCTGTAGGAAGGTTCAACGAAAGAATGAAAAAGGAATTCGGGGACCTGCCGTCCGCGCCCAAGATGAGCATAATCGTGCGCGATGAGGAGAACCGGCCCCAGCCCAGGAGGGACCGCGATGCTGGCGGAGGGATGAGCACCACCGTGGGAAGGATAAGGAAGGACGACGTGTTCAGGAACGGGATAAAGTACGTGGTGCTTTCGCACAATACGAAAAAGGGGGCTGCGAAAGGGGAAATCCTGGTTGCGGAGTATCTCGTGAAGAAGGGCTACATAAAGTAACAGATTATTGCAGACCTAGGAGATAGAATACATCATCTCCGAACTCAGGCATATCTCCGGGCAATTTTTCTATTTTCAGGAACCCGTGTTTTTGGTAGAATTTGTTTGCTGCTGCCAGTTTCCCTACAGTTCCGCAGTAAAGCCCGCGCATTCCGTTCTTCCTGGCGAATTCAATGAGCGTATTTAGCAATTCTGCAGCCAGGCCACTGCCGCGAAGTTCGCGGGCAACGTACATCCTTTTGAGGTATCCCCTTTTGCTTCCGTAATCCATCAGCGCGATTGTCCCTACGACCTTGCCGCGGTCAACGGCAACCCAGAAATTGCTTTTATTTCGCTGATAAGTACAAGAGATATCGTCAAGGTCCGGCCTCTTTTCACCCCTGATGCCGAATTCATCTTCCAGGATTCCGAGAATAAACGCCTTTACGGGCTTCGCATATTTTTCGCCATACGGAATTATTTCAGCCATATTGAAACCATTTAGAGAAACCGTTTCTTTTTGGGGGTGAACCCCTCAGACCAATTCGTCGAAGTGTTCGACCGACAAATCGGCGGACCGATTTGTGGCCCACATGTCGGGTACTCCGACATGTCGGACGAATGGTCCATATGTCGATGCGTCGACATATTGGACCCTTTTTCTTTCTAAGAAAAAGGGGATATGAGTATGGACGGGGAGGGATTTGAACCCTCAGCCTCATCGTTGCGAACGATGCGATCTACCGTTGATCTACCAGCCCAAAAACTAATTAGAGTATAGTAAATTAGTATAAAAAAGAATAAAAATAGGGCTATTCGCCCTTCTTCTTGGCTGCGCCGGTCAATCCTGCGACCCCCTTCATCGCTTCGAGCAACTCTATTGGAGTGACGAAGACTACGGAGTTGCCGTCGAATGCGGCCACATTCGATATCGTGAGCAGGGTCTTGAGGTGCAAGCCTCCGGGCGTCTTTGCAAGGAGCGAAGCTGCCTGCGCGACCTTTTCTGAGGCCAACAGCTCCCCTTCGCTTTCGATTATCTTGGCGCGCTTGTCCCTTTCCGCTTCCGCCTGCTTTGCCATTATCCTCTTCATGTCGGCAGGCAGCTCGATATCCTGGATTTTGATGTTGGTGACGTCGATGCCCCATTCCGCGGTTTCCTTGTCCACTATCACTTTTATCTCATTTGCGACCTCGTCGCGGTTTGAGAGCACTGCGTCCATTTCCTTGCCTCCGACCACGTCCCTGAGCGCGGTCTGGGCATATTGGGAAACAGAATAGTGGTAATCCTGTATCTTGAGGATGGCCTTTTCAGGGTCCTCCACCTTGAAGAAAACCACTCCGTTCACGCCCATCGGGACGTTGTCCTTGGTCATGACCTCCTGCTTGGGGATGTCTATCGTGAGGATACGGGTGTACACGGTCCTTATGGACTGTATCACCGGTATTACGAAATTGACTCCGGGGTTGACCATTCCTGAAAATTTTCCGAGGGTGAATTTCACTCCTGCCTCGTACTGCATGACTATCCGCACGGAACTGAGCACTGCGATGCCGCCGACTATCACTATTGGCAATGCGCATGCGCTTAAAACTCCCAAATCTGCCATTTGACCCACCTCTCATATAATTTGGATGCACTATATAAAAATGTTTTGCAGGATAATCACCTTATTATTCAGAGCTAGTCATAGCCCCGTAGTCTAGCGGTCAAGGATACGAGGCTCTGGAGCAGGCTATAGAGGCGAACTCGAACCCTGTTGGGATACCTTGTGACACCGGTTCGAATCCGGTCGGGGCTATCTATGCAAGGGTGGCGGTCCGTTTGGTCGGCCGATATTTCGGAACCCGAAATATGGCCCATTCGTCGTTGCGACGACGAATTGGGCGTTCCGACCAAAGCCCCGCCAAATCGCTCTTCTGAGCGATTCAAGCCCTTGGATACACATATGTTCATGCAAGGGTGGCGGAGCCCGGTCAAACGTGCCAGCTTCAGGGGTTGGTGGCCTAGCGTCTACGCAGGTTCAAATCCTGCCCCTTGCATATCCTCCCAGACTCAGGTCATAAGGTATCTGCACGTTTTTGCAGATATCCGCACGAAGCCATAAATACCTCGTAAGCGCGAGATGATGGCATGGTAGGAAGTATAGATTTGTATAACTACCAGCGCAGGCTTGAATTGAGTCTGCGGAACATGGAGGACGATCCCTTGGTCTGTACCGAGGACAAGGCCTCCATAGCCTCTTTTTCAAAGGTAAAACTGGCCAAAGGATCCAGCGCGGGCCGAGTTGCAAAGGTCGTATATTGCCTTAGGTACTTGTCCCGCTGGCTCAAGAAACCGTACAACCAGGCAACCAAGGATGATTTAATCGCCCTTGTCGGCGGGCTTGAAGGCAACCAGAACTATTCCGAATATACGAAATACGACTATAAGGCAGTCCTGAAAATGTACTTCAAATGGCTTAGGGGCAATGACGAGGAATTCCCGCCCGAAGTAAAATGGCTCAAAATCAAGCTGAAGAACGAGAACCATAAATTGCCAGAAGACCTTTTGACAGAAGACGAAGTTTTGAAATTGGCCAATGCTGCCAATCATCCGCGGGATAAGGCCCTGATTTTGGTTCTTTATGAAACGGGCTGCCGGATAGGTGAATTGCTTTCCTTGCGCATGAAACACGTTCATTTTGACCAGTACGGCGCGGTTCTTCGGGTATCTGGTAAAACCGGCGATAGGCGCGTGCGGATCATAAGCTCTGCGCCTACTCTTGCTTCCTGGATTGATATTTACGAGCGGGCAAAGGATCCCGATGCTCCTCTTTGGTTGCAGAGAGCGCACAATCATAAGAACCCCCTTACGCATATCGGCCATCGCGGGATTTACGAGCTTCTGCGCGACCTAGCAAAGAAGGCAGGGGTCCGAAAACGGATTTATCCGCACCTGTTCAGGCATTCCCGGGCAACTGCCCTAGCTGGGAAATTCACGGAAGCCCAGATGAAGGAATATTTTGGGTGGGTGCAAGGCTCGGACATGGCCGCTACTTACGTCCATCTTTCAGGCCGAGACGTTGATGATACGCTTCTTCGCATGCATGGATTGACCACGGAAACGAATAAGGAAGAGGACAAAATGAAGGTTCGGATATGCCAGCGGTGCAAGGAACAGAATTCTCCGATTGCCAAGTTCTGTACTCGCTGCGGCCAGCCCATGGATGCCGAATTTGTATCCAAACTTGAGACCGAGCGGGAAAAGGGCGATAACCTCATGAACAAGCTCATGGAGGACAAGGAATTTAGGGAGCTGGTTATGCGGAAGATGGCGGAACCGGGTTTTTTGGCGAGTAAATAGTCATCTCACTTCAAATTCAAAAACTTCCAATTGCTCCCTACATTAGTTTTATCATACAAGTAATCTTCGGAGTCGTTATATCTGTAACTTCCATCCTTAAAGATAACAATCCCACCAAATAACGTGTTACTATTGCGCTTTTTATTTTGTTTTCCAATATATTTTGCCAACGCATCTGCTTTTGGTTTGGCGTCTTCCGCCGTCCTTCCCTCTTTAGTGTCGAATATACCTATTCGCCCATCCTCCATCATAAAGATAAAATCCGGGTAGAACGCGTGTTCAAGTCCATCTTCGCCCACGTATGAAATAGCAAAGAATTTAGGTTCGCTTTCGCCGTTTTTATACCACCACGTAATGAGGTTATTCGAATCTTCCAAAAATGCTATGAAGTCCTGCTCCGGCTTGCTTTGTATTTTGGCATAGCAAGGTTGCAAAATAAACTTCTTGTAATCTTTTTTATCGTATTTGATATTATAGCTCTGGATTATTGGCACGTTCCATACGCTTGCGATTACTTCCTTCTGCTCATCTAACGCATCCACAACTTTGATTTTATATTCGTCCTTGGCTTTATTTATATATTCCAAAATTATTGGATAATTATCTTCGCTAAGTGTTATTATCTCAGCTTTAGTTTCGTCATCCACTTTTAGAACATCCCTAAAAAAAGCGTATAAGAGAGTATTCTGTATTATCTCACTTGAACGGGTTGGAGCATATGGCGTGCATGCACCACGGCAAAACAAGTCAAAATAATACTGCAATTCCGTCTCTTTCATATTTACGGAAATTTCACCTTTATGTTCAACGATCTGCGGTTTGTCAAGCTTCTTTATTACTCCATCGACCATTATTTGATTAACGAGACTTTTTGGTTTTAGATTAATCCTTGGCTCAATTAATTCACGCTTTGCAATATCAATAAATATCTTTCGAAAATCCCCAGAAAGCCGTGTCCTTTCTCTTTGTCTTTTTAAGTAAATTGAGGGCAAATCTAGATTAGTATAAATGTCCCGACGTCGCGCCTCATAGATGGTAAGATATTCCTTAGCAACATCTTGAGCTATTTCAACCTTAGGAAGGTTAGTAAAAACATAACCCTTGTTCAGTATCTCATTTTCGTAGTGTTTTAGCTCAGGCATCCGCATTATTCTGCCAACGGTTTGGATAGAGAAAATAATGCTTTTCCAGTCCCTAAACAAAACAAGTATTGTCGCTCGGGGGCAATCCCAGCCCAAGGCAATTGCCTGTTTAAATAACAAAACTTCAACTTCATTATCTGATTTTTCTATATTTTCAAGGTTTAGTTTGTCCTCATCATCAGAAAGCCAAATTGCAAGTTTACGATTTTGGACCGTAATGTCAAATTTGTTTTTTAGGATGTTTATAATCTCTTCTTTCTTATCTAAAACTCCCGTTCTTCTATCAGGCAATTGTATAAGCACAAGCGGGTTAATGTGTGCGCCTTCTTTTTTGTAAGCGTCTAACAAATCGTGCCTTCTTTTCAACGCGCACTTAATCACTAACTCGTCCACACTGTCAGAACCAATCTTTTCCTTTTCAATTTCCGGATTAATCGCAACTTCCTTTTTTATCATGCCCTCTAGAATAACATCCTCTAAGTGCACCTTTACTTTCTCGTCTTCATTTTTGATTATTGGTGTAGCTGAAACTTCAATAGTAATCTTTGGATTTATCGTTTCTTCAACTATCTGTATTGACTTTTCAGAAGGCGCTGCATAATGGCTCTCATCAATAACAAGGATAATTTCTCTGCCATCTTCCTTTGTATTTTCCACGATTTTTGATAGGTTGTTATCGTGCTCACTGTCCCGTATGTAAATATTACCTTCTTTGTTTATGCTTTCCCAATTCAAAAACAATATTTCGTTTTCTCCGATAAGTTTATCATTCAAATCCTCAAAGTCTGAGCATTGTAATATTCTTGTGTGCTCAAAATAGCGAGTAAGCTTGTCTTTACTTTGACTATGCAACTGATGAACAGAAATCCATATAAAAGCAAATTTCTTACTGTCATCTCTATGTAAGACAAGGCGTTTTAGAAACTCGGCCACCATTATTGTTTTGCCTGCTCCAGTTGGGGCCTCAAAAACAACTGTTTTGTCCTCATCATATTGAAGAAGGTGGTTTACCTTATTCTTTAACTCTTCAATATATTTTTCTTGGTAATTTCTAAGTGTTAACATTCATTTCCCTCGTGATTCTTCATTAGTCGAATCTATATGACCATAATATTTACTAAGATCATTAATGAATGACAGCGATTGGTCTTTAGTAGGTGAAAACAAATACCATTTATCATATTGTTTTGAAGGTTTAAATGCAATAAACGGTACTCTAGAGTGTGCATATTCAGCAATGTATAAAATTATGGAACTCCCAGAATAATACGGTTTTAAATTTATTTTTTCTTGGCACAACGTTTCAATTGTACATTTTATATCATCCATTCTAATTTGTTTTTCGTAAGGATAGGTTAGGGAGGTTGTTGGTTTTTCGGATTTAATCAAAGAATCTAAGTTATTAGTTAATACCGAAACTTGTTCTTCGTTTGGACAGCACCACACCCAATGATTAATATCTTTTTCATTCCAATTTGGACGATATGCGAAGTAAAGCGATTTTGTATTATCGCTTTTTGCAGCGACGAAAAAAGCAATATCGTCTTTTTTATCCAACACTTGAACAGTTAAAGTTTCTATGCCACGACGCTTCTCATAGATATTCGTTGCTGCTTTAATTGAAGCAGCTATATCATCAAATTTTATCACTCAAACACCCGACGGTATACGTGTAAAATGGCTTCCGGTATCGGACAAAGATTAACCCTGTTTCTCATTTCTTTAAACTCTCTTTCTGGAACAGTATCATCCAGAGAAAAAACATAAACATTAAACTTGCCATCGATCTTCTTTGCTTCATTCACAAAGTCTTCTATTGCTTCCGACTCAAAAACAATCCCTAAATGAATCTTTGAATTTTTAAATATCACGAATTGCCCACCCTCTTTAATTAGAGTAAATGCATTTTCCCTTAGGCATATCATTTCTCTTGATTTATCTACGATCCGTTTTTTGTTTTTGGCGGTTGGTGCGCTGTCAACAAAATCGGTTTTAAAATATTTAAGATTGCCCCCTAAACCATCAACTTTATCGCCTTGCGGCGTT
>CABMIU010000037.1 GCA_902386385.1 uncultured archaeon | reverse complement strand
GCTGCAATTTTTTCCTTTGCCTCTTCAAGGGCTGCTTGGCTTTTCACCTTCAGGCCGAGCCTGCACAATAGCTCGCCTTTCGCGCCTGGCCTTGCATTCGTGTTGTATATTGCGGCTCCGCACGAGGCCGCAGCCTCAAGTATGTCCCTCAGGATTCCGGCCCGGTCTGTTGCGTGAACTGTCAGCTCGTGGCTGGCGAGGCTTTTTTTGCCTTCCCAGAAAATAGGCATTCTGGGTGCCTTTATCTTCGCTGCCTCCGGGCAGTTTTCCCTGTGCACTGATATTTTCCTTTTCGTTGTCTTGAAGCCGACTATGCTGTCCCCCGGAAGGGGGGTGCAGCACTTTGCCAGCCGTATCCTGCTGTCTGCCGTCCCTATGCCCTGGAAAGGCATGTGACCTTTTTTCCTTTCTTCATGCCTGGTCGCCATGTTGAGCTTAGCCCTTATCTTCTGCTTTGCTTTTGCCGTCTTCACAAAGCCTAGCCAGCCCCTTTTCGGGGACTGCTTCTGGCTCGTTATTATCTCTATTACGTCGCCGTTCCTCACCGCTGAATCCAGCGATGCGATAACCCCGTTCACCCGTGTGCCGGCGCACCTGTTGCCAAGTTCCGTGTGCACTGCATAGGCAAAATCAAGCACTGTTGCGCCGTAAGGAAGTTCAATGACCTCCCCTTTAGGGGTCATTGCAAACACATTGTTGCCGAAGATGCTGCCGCTGCCTGAGCCGCGCTGCTTTTCCCATTCAAGCATCTGCCGTACCCATTCTATCCTGCGGTCGTTCTTCTTGTCCTGCTTCTGGCCCTTGTAGCGCCAGTGTGACGCGACACCGAATTCGGCGAAATCCTGCATTTCCCCGGTCCTTAGCTGGATTTCGAGCGGCGTCATTGCCTTGGTGTACACGCTTGTATGAAGCGAACTGTAGCCGTTTTCCTTCGGCTTTGCAATGTAATCGTCAAATTCCCCCGGGATCGGCCTCCACAGGCTGTGGATTATCCCGAGTGCTTCATAGCAGTCCCTAACTGATTCAGTTATGGCGCGCAAGGCGACAATGTCATAAATGCCGCTGATGCTGCAGCCTTTCCTCTTCATTTTGAGGTATGTGCTGTATGCGGTCTTCACCCTGCCCGTTACCTTCGCCTTTATTCCCGCGCCTTCAAAGGCCCTTTCAAGCATTGCCTTAGTGTTTTCAATGTCCTCGCCATGCACCTTTAGAAGTGATTTTATTTCAGAATCTATTTTCGCGTACTCCTCTGGCTGCCCAATCCTGAAAACAATCTCATTCATTTCCGCGGCAACAGGGTACAGGCCGATCTTCTGCGCCAAAGGCGCGTATATTTCTCTCACTTCAATGACAAATTCATCCCTTTTATCAACTGGCATTTCCTGCAGGTTCCTTATCTTGTCCAGCGCCTCTGCAAGCTGCATAAGCACGACTGTAGGGTTCGTGGAGAAAATTGCCGGCAGCTTTTCATCTGGCCTGCCCCCTTCCTTGCGGCTGACCTCAAGAGCGTGTTCGAACCTTTCCTGCTGTTCGATTGCTTCCAGGACAGGCTTTCCGAAATTGCCTTCTATCGACCCCGGATTTATCCTGTGCCTCAGGGCGTTGTGCAGCAGGGCGGCAATCACAGTTTGCCTTTCAACCCCGAGCTTCAGGATTTCCCGTGCAACGCCTGTGTTGTGCCTCATGAATATTTCCGGGTTCTCGCCTTCCCCGCTCAGCGCATCCTTGAGGAGCGACAGTGCCTTTGAGGCCTCTGCGCTTTCCCCGAACGCCAGCCTGTAGGCATTGATGAATTCATCCGCAGCCTTGCTCTCCATAAAGCCTACTTGCTTGAAAGCTATTTTATGCCTTGCTGACGCGCCGGTGCTTTTGCAGCCTGTTTGGTATCGCCAAATGTTCCGGCCACGGGACGAATTTAAATGCTTTTGCGGCATGTCATTATCGGTGCAAATGTGAAGCATTTCCTTTTCGTGAACTTCAAGACTTATGAGGAAGGTACGGGTGCAAAGGCAGTTGCGCTCTCTAAACTGCTTTCCTCTTTCTCGGACGGCGTGGTTGAAATAATCCCCGTTGTGCAGGCGGCGGACCTGAAGGCTGTTTGTTTTGCATCGCAGCTCAGGGTTTTTGCCCAGCACTGCGATGCGGTAAACTACGGCTCGAACACCGGCAAAATACTTCCCGAAGCCCTCAGGGCGGCAGGTGCCCACGGAACCGTCCTGAACCACGCTGAAAATAAAATCGGCAACGACGCGATTAAGGCAACGCTTGCAAGATGCCGCGAAGTCGGATTGAAAGTCATGGTTTGCGCCGAGACTCTCCGGCGCGCAAAGGAAATCGCGGCGTTCTCGCCAGCGCCGGATTTCATTGCCGTTGAGCCCCCTGAACTGATTGGCGGCGACATCAGCGTCAGCACAGCCAACCCAAAGCTCATATCCGATTCAGTGAAGGAAATCCGCAGAATAAATTCCGGGATAATTCCGATCACCGGCGCGGGCATCAAGAGTAACCTGGACGTCTCAAAGGCAATTGAGCTTGGCACAATGGGCGTATTTGTTGCCTCGGGAATAGTGTGCGCAAAGGACCGGGAGTTCGCCGCGAGGCAACTGCTTAGCGGGTTCCCGAAAAGCGGCTCTGATTCGGTGGAGCCTTGAATAAATCCGATTAGGGGGGAATCGCTGCGGTTATCAGGAGTAACTGCCCGTTGATTCAACTGAATTTTTTCCCGAAGTGCTTTTTCTTATATTGCTCAATAAGCCTCTCCACTTCGGGGATTATTTCCTTGTCCTTTATCGCGACTTTTGTCCGCTTCTGCACTTCCTCGAAGGTGCGGGCCCCATCCAGAACCGCTTCCTCTATATCCTTGTTCGTGATTCCGGTGTCCGGGTCAATTATTTTCGTGCCCTCGCCTGCAACCCTTGAATGCTGGCCCGTGTTCTCGAAATAATTGTTTATTGCGGAGCGCAGGGCCTTGTCCCCTAAAACGCTGCAGTGTATCTTCCTTTCAGGCAGGCCCCCTAATCTTTTGAGTATGTCCCGCGGGGTCAGCTTCAGTGCGTCATCAATCTTCATCCCGCCTTTCTCTGTCACCATCACGGAAAGCATCGAGGTGGAGGCAATCGCCGAGGCGCAACCAAAAGTTTTCCACTTGCATTCCTTTATCCTGTCTTTTTTCCTGTCCACTTTTACCCAGATTTTCATCATGTCGCCGCAGGCTGGGCTTCCCACCATGCCTACCCCGTCGGCCTTGTATTGGGTGGCTTCCTTCTCTGATTTGAATATGTTCCTCGGGCTGAAGAAATGGTCTTTCACCTTTTCGGAATAGAACCACTCTTTTTCATCCCTTCCGACAACGTCCGCAACTATCCTCATTTTCCCGCCCCCGTTGCTTTGTCTTCGAGTTTCACCGGGCTCATTATGCGCAGCTTCCTTATTATCGGCGGAAGCTTCCACAGCACGAAATCTATTTCTTTTTTTGTGGTGGACTTCCCAAGAGAGAACCTTATGCTGCCGTGTGCTGCCTCATAAGGCAGGCCTGTCGCGAGTATCACGTGGCTCGGCTCCAGGCTCTGGCTAGAGCACGCGCTGCCCGTGCTTGCATAAATGCCTTCCTTGTCAAGGCAGAGAAGGATGCTCTCTCCCTCCACGTCGAGGAAAGAAACGTTCACGTTGCCGGGCAGCCTTTGCTTCGGGTGCCCGTTAAGTGTTGTTTTTTGGATGCGTTCAGTGAGTTCCCTTATGAAATAATCGCGCAGGCCGGACAGCCTTCTTGCCTCCTTTTTCCTTTCCTTCTGGCATATCTGCAGGCCGGTTGCGAGCCCCACGATGCCGGCTACGTTTTCAGTGCCGGCCCTAATGCCAAATTCATGGTTCCCTCCGTGTATCAGCGGCTCTATTTTAGTGCCTTCTTTCACAAAGAGTGCTCCTGTCCCTTTTGGCGCGTATATTTTGCTGCCATTGAGGGTAAGCAAGTCCGCTCCCGAATTCTTGACATTGATGTCAAGAAGCCCCGCGCCCTGGCACGCGTCAGTGTGGAACAGCGCCCCGTGCCTGTGGCATATTTCTGCTATTTCCCTTATCGGCTGTATCGTGCCTATTTCGTTGTTCGCGTACATCACCGAAACAAGGATTGTGTCTTTGCGCATCGCCTTTTCTACATCCTGCGTGCGCACCATTCCGAACCTGTCAACATCAAGATAAGTGACCTCAAAGCCCTGCTTTTCCAGCCACTCGCAGCTGTGCAGGACCGCGTGGTGCTCGATTTTCGAGGTTATTATGTGCTTTCCCTTTTCCTTGTTCGCAAAGGCAGCGCCCTTGATTGCGAGGTTGCATGATTCTGTGCCAGAGCCGGTGAAAATGACCTCTTCCGGTCTGCAGCCAAGGATTCCAGCGACGATTTTCCTTGCCCGGTCAACCGCTTTTTTTGCCTCCATCCCCTTCGAGTGGAAACTGCCGGGGTTGCCATATTTTCCCCCGAGGAAAGGCAGCATCGCCTTCAGAACGCGTGAATCAACGGGCGTTGTTGCCGAGTTGTCAAAGTAAATTTCCCTCATCCACCCACGACCAGACATTCCCGTTCCACTTCAATGCAATTTCAAGCCGCCTTGTTGGCATCGCCGTTGTTTTTCCAGTTTGGCCGTCATTTTATGGATTTCGGCCTCATGCCCTTGCGGGATTTTCTATGCCCGCCTTTGCAAGCGCCTCATCCGCAGCGTCAAAGTCGCGGCACACAACGCACATTTTTCCCAGGCCCTTGTCGGATTTCATGAGCAGGTCTGCCATTTCCCTGACTTTCTCCAGGTCATGGTCATTGAACTTGTGCGAGCCCCCGCGCTTTGCCTTGAGGTACTGGCATATTGCCGCTTCCGTGATGCCGAGTTTCCTTGCGACTTCCTTGCGAGTCATTTTCTTTTCCGAGATTAGGTATTTCGCGATTTCGCGCCGCACCGCTGGCAGGACCTGCCACCCTATTATTTCACACGGGAAAACCAAGCTCATAAACCATTGCCCCCAAACCTTCTAAGTCGAGTCCACACCTTGCAGTTTCTTAACGCCTGTTATTTAACATGCGTTAACCAGTGCTTATAATGTTTTTGGTGCGTTAAGTTTCCCTCGGCCTGTTGGCTGAAAGCTGTTTTTGTTGCGGTTTTCTTTGCATGGCCCTAACAGAACCCCTTGCCTTTTATACCTTTTCAAATAAATGATTTACAACTAAGCAAAGGGGGGTTTTGTTTTTGAAAGATAATTCTTCTGAATCACAGGGCGGCACTTCGCAGTGCTGCAGCAATGATTATACACTCCCGATATGCATTGTCCTCGCGGCGGTAATACTCGCTGGCACACTGCTTTATGTCGGTGCCGACCTGGGTGGCAAAATTGCCTCTGTTTCGGACACGCTGAAGGGCATTTCAGGGGGCGCTGTAAACCCGTCCGCATCGCCGAGCAGTCCGGGCTCAGGAACCGGCACAGGAACGCAGCCACAGGTCAACTTCAAGGCATTGGCTGACGAAGGCCCCGTTATAGGCGACCCGAAAGCGCCGGTGACAGTATTGCTGTTTTCGGACTTTTCATGCCCGTTCTGTGCAGCGGCCGCAGGCTTCGGAAGCAAGGATGTTGTTGATTACCTAAAGAACAACGACCCGGCGTGGGTTCCTGCCGTGCCGGGCATAATTGAAAATTATGTAAAGACCGGCAAGGCCAGGCTCGCATTCAAGTACTTTCCGGGTCACGGGGCCGGTGTCGCGGCATTCAAGGTAGGGCTTTGCGCGAATGACCAGAACACTGCTTTTTTCTGGAAGTTCCATGACCTCGCTTTCGCGGACCAGGCTGATACCGGCGATACCGCGAAAATGGTGGCATTGGCAAAGCAGGCAGGTGCTGACGAGACAAAGCTCAACGAATGCCTGTCATCGAAGAAATTCGATTCAAGGGTTTCATCAGACACTGCCGCAGGAAGGGCCTTGGGCGTTGGCGGGACGCCTTATTTCTTCATAAATAGCGCTGACAAGGTCCTCAAAGGGGCGTACGGCTATGCGGATGTCAAGGCAGTCCTAGATGCAGAGCTCAAGGCGGCAAGCTGAGCGGTCAGCAAATAAATAACTGTTTTTCCGGCCCGCGAGGGCCAAAATATTCTTTTTCCCGAAAGAGGCCATGCTGGCATTTTTTTTATTCAGCCCCTGCCTTTGCCGCACAACAATTGAGTGCATTGGTTTATATTTTTTCCAACCCATACTCTGTCTTGGTGCACCCTTGCCAGAAGTGAAAATCTATTCCACGCCGAGCTGCGCTTACTGCCGGTTCGCAAAGCGCTTTTTCGAGCAGAACAAGGTGAAGTACACTGAATACAATGTCGCGCAGGATTATGAGAAGGCCGAGGAGATGGTCCGCATTTCAGGCCAGCGCGGCGTCCCTGTCATCGAAATCGGGGGCAAGGTGATAATTGGCTTTGACCAAGGGGCGGTAAAGGTCGCTCTAGGCATAAAATAGGCGGCGTTGTCGGCCATGGAGGGAATAGGTTTATTTCCCTTCTTGACCTTATTTAGGCATATTGGGTGAGTGTAATGGCGAGCAACGAATATGATTTGGCAATAATCGGTGCGGGCCCTGCCGGCCTTTCCGCGGCGGTTTATGCTGCGAGGTTCAGGATGAAGACGATTGTAATTGGCGAGCTGCCCGGCGGCACACTCGTGAATACCCATTTGGTCGAGAACTGGCCGGGTGTTGTGAGCGCGAGCGGCTTTGGAATAATGGATTCGCTGCAGAAGCATGTCGAGGCAAATAACGTCCCGATAATTGTCGAGAGGGTTGTCTCGGTCAGCAAAGGTAAGGGGGATTTCGATTTTTCCATCAAGACAAATGCAGGCAATTATTCTGCGAGGGCGGTGCTTTTTGCAACAGGTTCTTCGCGCAGGAAGCTCAACGTCAAAGGCGAGAAGGAGTTTGAGAACAAGGGGGTCAGCTACTGCGCGGCATGCGACTGCGCCCTGTTCAGGAACAAGGTAGTGGCAGTGATAGGGGGAAGCGACAGCGCTGCGAAGGAAGCCCTGCTGCTCGCCGAGTATGCAACGAAAGTTTACATCATTTACCGCGGGGCCGCTTTGAGGCCGGAGCCAATAAACCTGGAGCGTGTGAATTCAAACCCTAAAATCGAGGTGCTCACAAAGAGGAACGTGAAGGAAATTTTCGGCGAGAAATTTGTAAAGGGCGTGCGCTTTGCCGAGGGCGGCGAGCAGTCCCTCGACGGCGTTTTCATAGAGGTCGGCGCAGACCCGAATTCCGGGATTGCAAAGGGCATCGGGGTTGAATTGAACGAAAAGGGCGAGATAATTGCAGGGGAAGGCAACCGGACCAGTGTGAAAGGGGTTTATGCCGCCGGCGATGTTGTTGCGGGCAGAGTAAAGCAGGCAATCACCGGCGCTGCCCAGGGTGTTGTCGCTGTTTTCTCCGCATTCGAGGACCTTGGCGCGGCAACGACAAAAAAGGGAAAGTGATTTTTTTTGGCAGATAAAGCACAGCCTTCAATGAATGCAAGCACCTCTTCTGGTGCGCTGGAGTACCACAGGAATCTCAGGGGCAAGCTTTCTGTCAAGGCGAAGGCGAAAATAAATTCCATAAGGGACCTGAGCCTTGCTTATACTCCGGGTGTTGCCGAGCCCTGCATGGAAATCGCCCGCCGTCCAGGCTCCGTTTTTGATTACACGATGAAAGGCAACACCGTTGCCGTGCTAACGGACGGCACCGCGGTCCTCGGCCTAGGTGACATAGGGCCGGAGGCATCGCTCCCCGTGATGGAGGGCAAGGCTGCCCTGTTCAATGAATTTGCCGGCATTGATGCTTTCCCGATTGCACTCAGGACAAAGGACGTCGATGAGATTGTTTCAATCACAAAGGCGATTTCCCCTGTTTTCGGCGGCATAAATTTGGAGGACATTTCAGCTCCACGCTGCTTCGAAATTGAGTCGAAGCTCCTGGATTTGGGCATTCCTGTGATGCATGATGACCAGCACGGGACTGCAATCGTGGTTTATGCCGCGCTCAGGAATGCACTGAAGGTCGTGGGCAAGCGCCTCCAGGATTGCATGATAGTGATAAACGGTGCGGGGGCGGCAGGCCTCTCGATTGCGAGGCTCCTTACTTGCATAGGCTATGAGGCCAATGTCTGCACCCCTGCAAGGGACATAATTGTAGTTGACAGCAAGGGGACTATATGGAAAGGCAGGCCGGGCATGGATTCATTCAAGGAAGAAGTTGCCGCGAGGACAAACAAAGGCCTTGTTAAGGGCAGCCTTAGCGAGGCGATGAAAGGTGCGGATGTTTTCATTGGCGTGAGCAGGGCAGGCCTTGTTTCAGGGGAAATGGTCAAATCAATGGAAAAGGACGCAATTGTTTTCGCGATGGCGAATCCTTTGCCTGAAATAATGCCTCGGGAAGCCATTGCCGCAGGCGCAGCTGTTGTAGGCACGGGCAGGAGTGATTTTCCCAACCAGATAAACAATGTGCTTGCCTTCCCCGGCGTATTCAAAGGCGCCCTTGATGCAAAGGCAACGAGGATAACCCCGTCAATGAGGATTGCCGCGGCAAACATGCTAGCTTCCTGCGTAGAGCCATCGCGTGAAAAAATACTCCCGAGCCCGCTCGACAAGAGTGTTGTGCCCCGCATTGCTGAAGCAGTCAGGAAGCAGGCGATTCTAGAGGGCGTTGTAAGGAAATAACTGCAAACCGCCAGCGGCAATTTGTTTATTTTTTAGGCGATGTTTTGTTATGCCGAGGTTTCCTTTGCCTGATTTGTCTGTGGAGGGCATTCTGGCAGGCCTGCGTTCCGCGGTTTCAGGAATTGAATTCGCTTCTTTTGAAGTAGGGGTTTCTTCCGCTTCAACCGATGATAAGGCAAAGGCAAGGGTTTCATCAATCAGTTTCCTTTCCGGTGCAATGGGCAAAAAACACGATGCTAACAACTTTGACCTTTATCTCATTGTTTACCTTGACAGGGGCTTTGTTGAAGCCACGCCGCAGCCATTGCATATTTACGGTCGCTACAACAAGTTCTCGCGTGAAGTAGCCCAGACATTCCATTACTGCTTCAGGTGCAGGGGTCGGGGCAGAGGGTGCAGGCAATGCAAAGGCACGGGAAAGCTTTCCGATAATTCTGTGCAGGAAATCCTAGAGAAAATTTTTATTCCCGCTTTTGAAGCAAAGGAATCAAAGTTCCATGGCTGCGGCCGCGAGGACGTTGATGTGCGCATGCTAGGCAACGGAAGGCCTTTTGTGCTCGAGCTAGTTGAGCCGAAAAAGAGGTCCGCTGATTTGGATGCGCTCGAAAAAAACGTGAATTCGACTTTTGGCGAAATGGCTGCGGTGCATGGCCTGAGGTTTTCCTCCAAATCAGAGGTGGAAAAAATAAAGAATGCTGAATTCAGCAAGGTTTATTCATGCCTTTGCCTTGCGGGGGGCATCATGCCTGAAGAAGCAGTGAAAAAACTGGCGGGCAGGAAGATTGAAATTGCCCAGCGCACTCCCGAGCGCGTAGAGAAGCGCAGGGCAGACAAGGAAAGGGTGAAGCAAGCCGAAATAACTTCCGCAGTCCCCCTTTCAGGGACCGAATTCAGGCTGGAAATACGTTCCTCGCACGGCTTGTATGTGAAGGAATTCATTTCAGGGGACAATGGCAGGACAAGGCCGAGCATTTCGGAACTGCTTGGCGTTCCATGCAGGTGCAAGGAACTTGATGTGCTGGAAATAGTGCTGCCTGGAGAAAATGGGGTGTCCGGAAAATAAGGCAGTGGGCATTTGCCCCGATTCTGCCTTACTCATCAATGTCCTCTATCCCTTTCTCCGTCACGCGGTAGACTGCTTCCCCGTCAGGGAGTGAAGGCGAGTCCACGAGTTTTGCAACCCTCTTGTCCTCCTTGCTCTTGCGCAAATAAAGCCTTGTTTTGCTCGCGTGCCCCACTATGTTCCCCCCTACCGGGGCGGTTGGGTCGCCGAAGAGTATGTCCGGCCTCTCCATCACCTGGTTGGTGACCAGCACGGTGATGTTGCATGTTTCAGCGAGCTTTGCAAGCGTCCTCATGTGCTTGTTGAGCTTCTGCTGCCTCTCCGCAAGCGTTCCCCTGCCGACGATCTCCGACCTGAACTGCGAGGTGAGGGAGTGCACTATTATGAGGTTTATGTGCTTCTCCTTGACGATTTCATTTGCGTTATCGGGCAATAGTATCTGGTGGTCACTGTTGTATGCGGGGGCGACGTAAATGTGGGTG
>CABMIU010000036.1 GCA_902386385.1 uncultured archaeon | reverse complement strand
GTTGCTCATTTTCCGCTTTAAGCGCAGCAAAATCTTCATCCGAAACAAGCATGCTTCAAATAGGGAAAACCCCTATTTGGGGTTTTCGCATTAGAAAACCGAACAAAAAGCTAAACACTTACGAAAATTCTATTTTGTATTCCATGTACTGATAGCTTTTCCCGCTCTTAATATTGCTTTGGTTTATCGGGAATAAACTATTTGGTTTTAGCTTTAATCAGCTTTCCCATTTCAGCATAGCTCGTTGTTTTCCCTTCGCGGCGCTCCTTTTCAGCTTTCCTTATTGCGCGCAGGTCATCCAGCAGTTCCATCTCTTCCATTTTTTCCCGGAACGCTTTCCTTGCAACTTCGCTCCACTTTAGCTCGGTGCATCGCTGCATCCTGCTGTAAAGCGCATCCGGTATTGCCAAAGTCATATTTGCCATCAAACCACCTTATTTGCAATATGTGGATGCACATATTTATAATTATTGCGTTTTTGGTTGGCTCCGCGGTAGTTAGCAATTATGCCCTCTCCCTGTTCCACAGGTCAACGAGCATCTTGTAATTTTCAGCGACCTGCCTTGCCGCGCTGCTGCGGGAGATTTTTCCCTCGTGCAGCGCTTTCATAGGCTCCCAGAAAATCGTGCGCCCGACCGCGAAGCCGATGATGCCTTTCACTTTCGCCCCTACCTTGAGCCATTCCTTGACTTTCTCGGTGTCCTCTCCGCGGCCTAGGGTAATTATGCCTGATTTCCTTCCGCCTTGCTGCGCCTGCTTCACGAGCGCTTTCGAGTCCTCAATCCTCTGCACGCCTTCGAGCTTCCAGACGTCCGGTTCAATCCCTGCGCTCTGGATTTCCGCCATTGCTTTCACCATCAATTTCGGGCGGAGTTCGAGGTCGTATCTGCCCTTGTCATTGCTGCATTGCCTGAGCTGCTGTTCCGTCGCTGGCACGAGCAGCTCGAAAATGAATTTCTTTCCGACGCTGTGCGAAAAATCAGATGCCTTTTTCAATCTCTCAAGTTGCCTCTCATTCATTGCCCTGTCCGCTTCGGGGTTGCAGCGCACCAGCACTTTCACAAAAGTCGGGTCGATTTTTTTGATGTGCCCCTTGAAATCCGCGTGCTCGAAATCGAACTCGCCCTGCCCTGATTTCTCGGTCGGCATCGCTGTCATGAATCCCTTTGCCTTCGCATCCTTCAGAATATTGGCCCCGAATTCCTCGTCCACGAGGATGGCGGCTGTCTGCTTCGGCACCCCCATCTTCACGCTTTCGAGGAAGCCTTCGTAAACCATTTCCTTGAGCAAAGCGTATTCCTTTGCCTCCGCCTCTGTCGGCTTCCTTCCTTCTATTCCAAAGAGCTTTTTGAGCAGCGAGCCCCTGTGGTCGAATGGAAGAATCAGCAAGTCCTTTTCGTACCCTGTTTCCATGCAATAATCCCCGTGCGAGCAAAATGCAGTTAATCAATTGGAATATGCGGTGTTAAAGTTAAATTGTTTTTGCTTGGCGGCGTATCGCAAAATGTTGCTTGGATGCAGCAATTTGATGTATTTAAAATCCCTGTGAGGGCATTTGTTTTCATGCTCGCAATCCTTTTCTCAGGCGGCAAGGACTCCGTTCTCACGGCTTTCCGCGCAATCAGGGAGGGCAAAAAAATTGCCTGCCTTGTAACCCTGAAATCCAATGCAAGGGACAGCTACATGTTCCACATTCCCGCGATGAACATGGTCAGCCTTCAGGCCGTGGCGATGGGCATCCCCCTCATAATGGAAGAATCCTCTGGCATAAAGGAAGAGGAACTGAAGGACATCGAAAGGGCATTGCTCCGCGCGAAAAAGGAATTCAGGATAACCGAAGTAGGTGCAGGGGCACTGCATTCCAAATACCAGTATGACCGCGTCGCTGCAATCGCCAAAAAGCTCGGCATAGGCGTTTATGCGCCTTTGTGGCAGCGGGACCAGGAGGAGCATGTGCAGGAAATAATCGATTCAGGCTTTGATGCCCGCATTGTCGGCATTGCCTCGAAGGGCCTTGATGAATCATGGCTAGGCCGCAGGATTGACTCCGGCCTGCTGCGGGAACTGAAGGCACTGCACGGAAAGTACGGCGTCCACATCGGTGGCGAAGGCGGGGAATATGAAAGCCTTGTTGTTGACTGCCCGGTTTTCAGGGAGCGCCTTGAGCTGATTGAAACAGAAAAAAGAATGGAAAACGAGTGCACAGGCAGTCTTGAAATAGCCAAAGCAAGGCTAATCCCAAAATAGTCTGTTTTCGGTGATGGGTGGCCTCTCATGCCAGGGCAATCAATTGCACGCGCCGTTCACAGCCGGCTTTTCCGTATAAACCGCGCTCGTGTAAGAATCGGCGACCTCGCTTTCCGGCATGCCTTTCGCAACCCACCTTTCCCTGCATTCATAGTCATATTCGCAGCCAGTGCAGGTGTGCTTTGTCCTGCAGAGGCCGTTGTATAGCGTCGGCTTTTCCGCTGAAACCGCAACGCACGCTTCCGGCAGGGTGCCTTCAACATCGAATTCTTTTTCCCATGAATCCATTCCGGAGTCCTCGCCTTCGGCAACTGCTTTCAGGATGAATTTCCCTCCTGAAGGCACTGCAAAAGTCGTTGAAACTTCAGTTGAAAGCCATGGGGCAATCATCGGAAGTTTTACCAGTTTCTCCTCGACTAGCACCAATTTTTCATCAACGCCTTCATTCTTTTCCATGTAGAGCTTAACGTTCCATTCTGAATCTACCGCATTCATGGCACCGGTGTTCTTCACCTCAAAAGAAATTACGGAGTTCCCCTTTCTTTTCGGCGCGCTGAATGAGATGTTCTGCAGTTCCAGCTGGGCAGGCTCCTCGCCCAGGTAAATCACGCAGTCGCTGATGGAGAGCACTTTCCTGCACCGGAAGAAAACCCTTGAAGTGAATTTTTCCTTCACCGAGAGCATGCGCGCGTCATAATCTATTTTTTTCATTATGCATGTTTCAGGGTTCATGCACTTGAACCTGGCATTCCTGCTTTCCGAGTCAAGGAGTTCCGCCTTTGTTCCGAAGCCGCTCCTGAATGAAAGTTCGGCTTCATGCAGCTTTCCGGTGTTCTGCTCAGCGTAGCTCAGGGCATTTTTCATTTCCTGCAATGTGCTGTCATCCGAAGGCCCGAAGAAGCCGGATATGAGATAAATAATGGCGACAGCAGCGATTGCCATTGCAAGTATTTGGAAAACGTTCATTTTCCCCGCCTCCTGTGCGGCATGAAAAGGAGGTGTATCTCCCATCTCAGCAAGGCCTCAAGCACCTTGATGATAATGAATGAAATTGCCAGGACCAGGACGAGGCTCTGCCAGTCCCCGATAAAGAAAAAATAGCCCTGCTTCTCCCCGGCCCATGCCTTGAAAAGGAAAATAAAGTAAAATGCAAGGGCAAAAGCAATTGCCACGAGGCAGAGCTTCTTGATAATGTTTATCCATGCCATGCCATTATTTTGGGCAAATGTATATTTAAGTCTGGCTGGGCCATGGAACCGGTTTTTATTGGGTTTTTTCCTGTGCGGTTTCCGCCTCTTGCAGCTGCACCCTGCCCTGCTTTTCGAACATCGCTATTATTTCCTTCACGGTAGTGCTTTCTTCAGGCTTCTTTTCCCTGAATTTTATCATTCGCGGGAACCGGAGGGCAAAGCCGGTTCCGTCCTTTCCCTTTCCGCAGGTGTGCATGGGGCTTTTCGTTATCTCGTCAGCGCGCACCTCAATGACATAAAACGGCTTCACCCAGATATCGGGCTCGGTTTCAGAGTCCACTCTCGCAGGCCTGCCTTTTTGCGAGAGCCTGCTCAATTTGGATTCAAGTTCCGAGAGCATTTCCTCGCTCATGCCTGTGCCGATTTTAGCCACTGACCTGAACATGTCGCTTTCATCGTCATATACCGCGGTGAGCAGGCCCCCGAGGCCGAATTGTGTCCTCTTTCCCCTGCCCTTGAAGTAACCTATTACTGCGAGGTCAACAGAATCCGAGAGCTCTCCCTTGTAGCTGCGCTTGAGCTTTATCCAGGCGAATTTTCTTGCCCCTGCAGTGTATGGCGCATTCAGGTCCTTTGCTATTATGCCCTCTAGGCCGTTTTCCACGCTCGCGAGGAAGAACTCCTCCAGTTTTTTCGGGTCGTTTGTTTCAATGCTTTTTGTGAGCGTTATTGTTTCCCCTTTCCCGATTGCCTTTGCTAGGGTTTCCCTCCTTTTGCTGAAAGGCAGCGGCATGGTGTCCTTTCCTTCGAGGAACATTATGTCAAAAGCGAAAAGCCTCAGGGGGAACTCCTCAGCCTTCTCTTTTATGCCGTATTTCCTCTTGCGCTGTATGGTTACCTGGAAAGGGAAGTATTGCTGTGTCTCTTCATTGTAAGCGAGGGCCTCGCCCTCGAAAATTATCCTCTTGGCTTTGACCTGTTTCCTAATCGCTTCAACCAAGTCAGGGAACATTGGCGTCATGTCCTCGCTCTGGCGGGAAAAAATTATTATCCTGTTTCCGTCCTTATGGCATTGCAAGCGAAATCCATCATATTTCTGTTCGACAGCGCACATTCCCAGCTTTTCTATTATTTCCTCCGCGCTGGGCAGCCTTTCCGCCAGAGTCGGCCTTATCGGCGTGCCGGGCTGCATCGAGAGTTCATCAAGGCCTTTCAGCCCCTTTTTCTTCAGGATTTCAGCAATCTCCCCTAGGTCTGAAAAAATGTTGTACTTCGATTCTATGAATTCCCTGAGCTTCTGCCTGGCCCTGCGCCCGAATTCTTCTTTCCTTTTTTCCTCGTTTTTTTCCTTCAGTACTGCATCGATTTCGCCCCTGGTTTTTTTGACAAGCAGGAATTCTTCCACGTAATTCAGCGCGAGCGCATCCATTATTGTCGGGTCGCCTATTCCGAGGCGCAGGTTTCCCAATGGCACGCGCGAAATGAACTTCGCCTCCGTTCCTGAAGCGCTGTTCAGGAGTTCCGCGAACATCTTCAGCTTTGAATCCTGGCTGCCTTTTCCCTCAGTTTCCGCGATTTTGGTGAAATTCGAGAAAACCTTTCCGATTGTTAGCTTCTCCGCAAAGAGCGAGCTCTGTCTCTTTTTCGCGCCGAGCTTCTCGGCAACGAGGCCGAGGTCCCCGATTTCCTTGTAGAGCTTTTCAACCTCGTCTTCGGGGTAACCGGTTGCCTTTGCAATTCCCTGTACGAGCAGGCCCTCGCCAATGCCCGCTTCAATTCCAAGGTGCTTCGGGCCGAGTGTGCCCTGCGAGAGGTAAATGATTTGCCCGATTTCCCGGGAATCTGTCTTGGAAAGCATTTCCGCGAGGATTCCCGTCATCTCAAGGCGCGAGCTGACTTTTTCAATCCTGTCAAAGTACCGGCAGACTTCGCTGAACTCCATGCCAACAATAATGCGCTTTCGGGGTTTTAAATAATTGTTTGGGCTATTTGAGTTGCCTCTTTGGTTTTCCCCTTGTGCCAATATGGGTCGCAAATTCATTGACCCTCTTCATTAGCAAATTGGTTATCCTCTGCTTGTTTCCTCCTAATGGAAACTCGTTACGGTTGCCTGTTATGACTGATTTCATATATTTTATGTTTTGTCTTAATGCAATCGGGTTTTTCGACTCACGCAATCTCATGGATTCCTCTTCAATTAGGTGTCCTATTGAATTCTGGTGCGGAATCCCTGTGAAACCATATTTCCTCTGGACTTTTGAGAGTCCTCCGTTATTGACCCAGCCCGCCCAGCTCCATTGGCCTGATGCCATTGGCAACTTGCCCTGTGATAACAGTTCCCTAATAACTGCAAAGTGCATAGGGCTTTCAAGAGAGGTATTTACTGCAATTGATTTTTTTCTAAAATTTTCTTGTAATTGTCCGTTCAAGTTATAAGCTGCGCTGGACCTCACATTAATGCCTCTTTTTTCAATTGCCCTTTTGAATATCCTGTCAAATGCAGCTTTGGTCATTATCCCTGCTTTGTTCAAATTTTGCTCTTCTGCTTTCAGGTCAATTATTTTAACATTGGCCCTGCCAATTGATTGCCCTGCCTTCAAGCCATGTTCTTGCGCAATTTTGGCGTCAACGAGTATTACTGTTCCGCTTGGCAGTTTTAATGGCCCGAAACCGAAGGAATCCACCGTATAAAAATTGCTGAGCCAATGCGTTGCACCGCTAAATGGAATTATCACTGCAATGCATTTGCCTGACCAACTTGTAATAACATTGGATGAAACTGCGCTGTTTAATGCGGCGTGTATAGTTTCCCTCATCGCAGTTTTATCAAACTTTGATGTTGGCCATAAAACTCCGTTTTTATCTGGTAGTTGGCCTGTGAGGTGAACTAGTGCAAACTGTTCGGGGGGAGGTATTTCAGCAGGGCTTTTGGTCTCCTCACAATACTTGAGTATGTCTATTTTAGTGCCATTTCTAATGCCGAGAGTTGCTAGTTGGTTTACCATCCGTTTTCTATGTTCTGCCTTTTTAGAGCTATCAACCGCTCTGCTTTGGAAAAAACTTTCTTCAAGGTGGCTTTCAAGTATTGCCCTGTCCTTGTCGCGTTCAATAGCATTTGACATAAAATAGATGTATTAAACCTTCAATTAAGCTTATTCATCCTTTGTATCTGCTAATGGAGGGGTTCTAAGCTGAAACCGTAGAAATTGGCTTTTTTTGGTTCGTTTTTTTAAAATATTCTTGGTCAATCTTGCCATGTGCCTTCTCGTCGCATCTGGGCACATTTTGAGGTAGGCTTCGAGCTTTTTCACATCGATTTTCCTGAGCAGCGCCCTGCGAGTGTCCTTGTCGAGCGGCTCTCTGAAATAATAAAAATCAATCAGGGTCTTTTCCGGGTCCGAAACTTCAATCCATTCCCCCGCATAATTCAGCATCTCCGCGCCGAAAAACATCTTCCTTGCAATCCTCCTCACAATCACTTTCCTTCCGAGCACCAGTCTTTCCCCACTCCTCACTTTGCGGGGCGTGATGATGATTTGGTTTGTGGCCTGGTTCCAAATCTTGTGTATTGAGAGCGCCTCCTGTAAACCATGGTAGGCTGGGCTAAAGATGCTGCTCAGATTTACGCTGGCAGGGCCAAAAGTGTAAACTCCCTTCTTTAGCCTCTTTATCTCGCCTTTCTTTGCGAGATTGTGCAAAAGCAATTTGTAGTATCCTTTTGCCGCCCCTTTTTCGGCAAAGAACTTCTTCACCTCCCCTGAGCGGAAAAATACCCTTACAGAAAACCGCTGCCGGAACCCCTTCATTAATTTCATGCCTTGAGCCTCCTTTCAAGTGCTGAAACCATATCCGAAAAAGAGGGGCATGGCCCTGAATAGACAAGTGTCCTCAGGTTCTTCTCATCTGCAGGCTGCGGAATTTTTTCAAGAAACTTCAGCAGTTCACTTCTGACATTTTTCAGGTCTGCGGTGCCTGAGAGAAAATATACGTCATAAATATCGCGTATAAGTTTTCTGGAGGCAAAAGCGTGCGCCTTCTCGATTATGAGGTCTTCGCGCGCAAGCGTGTAAATGTCGTTCGTTGAGCCGTCAGCCCTCTCATATGTTGAGAGGATGCGCCGCTTGCTTGGCCTGAGGGTTGCCTCGATTGACACCTCGGTTCTGCCATCACTTATCCTGGAATAAAGAGCATTGCGTGTTTCCCTGAATTTGGTGAGAACCAGGCTGCGCTTTGCGGATTCTGCCCCAAGTTTTTCCTTCATTAGTCTGTCTGCAGGCGCATAAAAGTCGAGGTCTTCTGAAAACCTCTTTCCGCCATAGCACCTCCATATCGCGGTGCCTCCGTGCAGCACAGCTTCCGGTGCTACGGTATAGAATATGTCAAGAGCCTCGTCTTGCAGCTGTGCAAGCGCTGCATGGGGGCTGCGCAACTGGTTTTTGAGCGGGATTTTCATATCAATATATAATTAACCAAAGTTATATAAAAGTATATCTTTGGTTATTTTATATTTTGCATCGTTCAAGGGGGCTTTTTTCCGCTGCCGGGCCGGATTGCCAATAACACCTGTTTTTTGTCGAATTTATAAAATTTCCCGTATACTCTTAATGGTAAGGGGCTGTGGTGTAGCCTGGTCCAGCATCGGAGCTTTGGGACAACCCTTTTCTTTTCGTTGACACGAAAAGAAAAGCGTTAACGGAAAAGAAAAGTGTTTGCTTCGCGAAGCCGTTCTTTTTCTTTTCCATCAACGCTTTTCTTTTTCTTTTCAAGAAAAAGAAAAGGGTTGCAAGCGAGCTTCAGACCTCGGTTCAAATCCGGGCAGCCTCAATTGTATTTTTTGAATCAAGGCCCAATAAATCCATCAATTAAATTTTTTAACAGGAAAGGCATACTTATGCCCATGGATGCAAAAGCCCTGGTTGCGGTCGTTTCCATTTTTCTTGTTGCTGGCTGCATAGAGGCAACGCAGTGCAATGGCGCGGGTTGCAGCGTCCTGAAGCCGTTTGCAGGCTCGGATTGCAACGCTTCGCAGGGCTGCACCCAGGTTCTCGCTGCAGGGGATTTCACTTACTGCGGCCTAAGCGGAAATACAATCCTTGTCTCGAGGATTCCGGGGGCGGTTCCGGGCCGGATACTGGGCCTCGGGGATTACCCTCATGGCACCGGCCTGCCATCTGAATACCTTGACTGCTTTGCCCCTTATTGGGATGCTTTCAAGCAACGCTTCTACCCTGTCCCGGGGAACCATGATTACATGACCCCGGGCGCTGAAGGCTATTTCGGTTACTTTGGCCCTGCCGCGGGTGACAGGAACAAGGGCTATTACAGCTTCGATCTCGGGCAATGGCATTTTGTAGCCCTCAACACCAATTGCACGGACGTGAATTGTGATGCCGGTTCTGCCCAGGAAAAATGGCTGCGCTCAGACCTTTCGGCCAATTCAGGAAAGTGCACAATAGCATTCATGCACCACCCTGCTTTCAGCACAGGGGTGCATGGCGATGAGAATTCGGTTTCAGCAATATGGCATGCGCTTTATGACGAAGGAGTTGATGTCGCACTCACCGGCCACGAGCATTCGTATGAAAGGTTCGCCCCGCTGGATGCCAACGGCAAGGCGGATTATGCGAAAGGGGTGCGCCTTTTCATTGTCGGCACGGGCGGGGCCACATTGAGGAAGCTCAACGGCTCGGTTTATCCCGTGGAAGTCAAGAATGATTCCAGCCACGGGATGCTTGCCCTGCGCCTTTACAGCAACAGCTACGAATGGGAATTCCTCCCCGCTGAAGGCTACACTTTCACGGACCGGGGCGCCGGGACTTGCCATTGAGCTTTTCATCGCTTTTTGTTATTTTGCACCGGAAAAACATGGCAGGGGTTTTTGGATGGCTGGCGGTACAATAGTGCAATCGGTGTTTTTCAGGGCGAAGCCAGGGGATGTTTTTTCGGCGCTCATGGATTCGGCAAAGCATTCAGAATTCACAAATTCAAAATGCAGCATAGGGAAAAAGGCCGGTGACGGATTCTCGGCTTATGATGGATATGCCACGGGAAAAAACATTGAAATAGTCCAGAATAAAAAAATTGTGCAATCTTGGCGTGCAAGCGACTGGCCTGAAGGGGTTTTTTCAGAGGTCAAATTTATTTTAAAATCTGGCAAAGGCGGCACATTGCTTTCCTTCAGCCAGGAAGGAATGCCTGAAGGGGTTTCAGGGGAAATAGCGAAAGGGTGGAAGGATTTTTACTGGCAGCCGCTCGCGGAGTATCTAAAAAAGAAAAGGTAAAATCTGGTTTTTGGTTCAGGCATTCTGCCACATCCCAATGACGTTCCCTTCCGTGTCCTTGAAATATGATGCCCATCCCATGTCCCCGACTTTCATCTTTTCCGAAACAATTTTTCCGCCCGCCTTCTTGATTTTCTGCGAAGACTCGTCAAGGTTCTCCACGCTTATTGTTATTACCGGGTGCTTGACGGATGCGCTCTTTTTCATCATGCCGCCGTTTATTGCCCCTTTCTCTTTCGGCATCATGTCGCCATCAACTTCGCTTGTATATAGCAGGGTGTATTCCATGTCCGGGACTTCCTTTATTTTCCAGCCGAAAACGTCCTCGTAGAACTTCTTTGCCCTGGGGGTGCTTTCCGCCGGTATTTCAAAATGGACTACTTTATCCATAATACCACCTCAGAGAAATATCCGTGTTTCTGATTAACCTATTATCGAAATGTTAATCCCCGTTTACGCTGTTAATTTACCCTGTTCCGGATTCGCTTGGGACGATTTAAAAAATCCATCTAAGGAGTATTTCCTTTAGAGAGGCCATAGTCTAGCCTGGTAGGACCCTACCTTGGGGTTGGTTTATCAAGACTGACAATGTGGTAGAAGCGTGAGTTCAAATCTCACTGGCCTCAATTTTCCTATTTCTCCTGCTTGCCTTTTCCACGAGGCTCGTGAACCTGTTTCCGGTGAGCCGGATTGTTTCTGCAATTATTTCCTGCGGGAGGGTTGGGAAAAGCTGTTTCAGGTATGCTTCAAGCAGTGCTACCCTTGCCCGCGCCTGTTCCCTGCCCCTTGGAAGGAATTTGGTGTAGCCATTCCTTGATAACTTCCTGAAGTCTCCGTTTTGTATAAGGCTCTGTATCAGGAACCATGAAAGCTTGTCAGGAATCACTTTTTTTGCCTTTGGCCTTTTCAGAGAGTCCACTTTGTCCAATTTCATTATCTTCTCTATCATGCCATTGTTTGCAACCTGTTCTGCAGTGATTTGCGCTGTTGCCCATCGGTTGGTTGTGTATGCAATTCTCTTTATCTTGTTTGCAGGCCAAGAGCGGTAGCCTGATGCGCCGGCGTGCACCTTTTCATGCTCAAGTGTGTGCTCAAAAGCCTCTGCCATTTGCGGCCTGATTTCAGGCAGGGCGCGGAGCGCGTGGTCAAGGTTCCTCAATGCGCGCGGGTCGTAATAAAGGTCCCATGCCCACTCTTTTCTCGGAGTCGAAATGGAAAATGTGTGCTTTTCAGGCCCTTTTGGGTTGTTGAGTCTCCTTGGCTTTATCCCTTCATTCCTGAGCTTCGCATAAAAGAAACTCGAGAAAGGTCCGGTGAGCGGCTTCGGCTTCATGAAATAAAAACGAATGCGAAAAATATAAGCCTGTCCTTTTGCATGGCGAAGTTCACGTCGCCATGAAATAATTAGGGTAGCCGAATGTGCACAGCAGAACCGCGAGGAAGCCTGTGCAGGCGCAGAACTCCGGGGCGATAATTCGCATTTTATCTCCTTTTCGCAATGCACAGGTAGTGGGTAAAGTCAATGAGCCTGATTTCCTTTATATCGGCCACTTCCCTCAGCATTTTTTCGAGTGCTTTTGGTTTTACTGTCCTGATGTGGCTTGGCTCGCTCATGAGATGTGTTGGCAGTGTTATTATGAAGGTTCCGCCGGGTTTTACCACTCTTGTCGCCTCCTGGACAACGCGGGCAGGGTTTTCCACGTGCTCTAGGATTTCTCCCAAAAACGCGGTGTCGAAAGATTCGCCCTTTGCGGGGATGTGCTCGGCATTTGCTACCTTGAACTTTACATTATGCAATCCTTCTCCTGCGGCTTTGGCTTTTGCCAGCCTGATAAAATGGTGGCTTAGGTCTACCCCGAATGTAGTGTGGCCTTCTTTTGCAAACATCCTGCTGAAATAGCCGTCCGCACAGCCGACTTCAATCACCCGCCCTGTAATGTGCCCCTTAATGGCTTCATATCGCGGTTTGTTCTTTGCATTTGTTTCGCCATCCGACCCGTGCGGCATGGACTGCCTGTAATATTCCTCGTCTATTTCAGCTTTGCCCCTCTCGGTATCCAGTGCAGTCCTGTGCCTTCGTCTTACTAAAAGGTCGCGCGGCAGTGTTGATGCCCAGATGATATTTACCGCCGTGTTGGGCGGAAGGTGTTTTATTGCGGAAAACGCGGCTTGTTTCAGCCTGTCTTTGGGGTTCATGCGCATAAATCAATAATGTTTGCCGCATTTATAAAAATTTCCCCGGCTGCAGCTATTCCCGCACCCAGGAATTCCTTTTTAATTCCCTTTATTTTTAGTATTTAGGCAGTTATGCCTTTTTGGAATGCATTTTTGGGCGATGGTTGAATGGCAGGGGAAAAAGAAAACGTTCTCGGCATCACCGTGAAGAAATCGGAAGATTTCTCCGAGTGGTACAACCAGGCCGTGCTCAGGGCGGAGCTGGCGGACTATGCCCCTATACGCGGCTTCATGGTGATAAGGCCCAATGGCTATGCGATTTGGGAAAAGATTCAGCTTTACTTTGACAAGGTAATAAAGGGCATTGGGGTGCGGAATGCGTATTTCCCGCTCCTGATTCCAAAGAGCTTTTTCGAGAAGGAGGCGGAGCACGCCGAGGGTTTTGCACCTGAACTCGCGTGGATTGAATCCAAGGGGCAGGGCAACGGCCCTGAGGCCGAGGAAAGGGTCGCGATAAGGCCTACTTCCGAGACGATAATCTATGATTCATACTCGAAGTGGATTCGCAGTTGGAGGGATTTGCCGCTGCGCATGAACCAGTGGTGCAATGTGCTGCGCTGGGAAGTGAAGCAGACAAAGCTTTTCCTGCGCACGCGTGAATTTTTGTGGCAGGAGGGCCACTGCGTTTATGCCGCGAAGGAAGAATGCGACAGGGAAGTCAGGCTTATTTTGGATGAGTACCGGAAACTTGCAGAGGATGTCCTCGCAATCCCGGTTATTGCGGGTGTCAAGACGGACTCCGAGAAGTTTGCAGGAGCATTGTACACGACTACGATTGAGGCACTGATGCCGGATGGCCGGGCTTTGCAGATGGGCACCTCGCACAATCTCGGCCAGGGCTTCGCCAAATCATTCGGCCTGAAGTTTCTGGGCGAGAACGGCAAGGAGCAGCTGCCGTGGCAATCCAGCTGGGGCTTCTCAACGCGCCTCATCGGCGCTGTTGTCATGGTGCACGGCGATGACAAGGGCCTTGTACTGCCGCCGCGTATTGCAAGCCACAAAGCCGTGATTGTGCCGATTGTTTTCGGTGATTCAAAAGAAGTGGTTCTTGCAAAGGCGAAGCAGGTCGCGAATGAGCTTGAGCAATTCAATGTTTTCGTCGACGGCCGCGACAATTACAGTGCCGGCTGGAAGTTCAACGAGTGGGAACTGAAGGGAATCCCGCTGCGCATCGAAGTAGGGCCCAAGGACATCGGGAAGAAGCAGGTCGTGGTTGTGCGCAGGGACACGGGCAAAAAGGAATTCGTGCCCGAAAAGGAGTTGAAGAGAAGGATGGGTGAAATCCTGGATGAGATGCACAAGGACATGTTTGCAAAGGCAAAGAAGTTCCTCGATTCAAACATTGTAGAGGCCGCCGATTACCCCTCTTTCAAGAAGGCGATTGAGGAAAGGAAGCTTGTTTCCTGCTGGTTCTGCTGCGAAGCGGAGGCGGAGGGAAAAATCAAGGAAGAAACAGGCGCTACCTCTCGCTGCATTCCTCTTGATTGGAAGGAGGGGAATGGGAAGTGCTTCTTCACGGGGAAGCCTGCCACAAAAAAAGTCTTGTTCGCCAGGGCGTACTGAAAAATCCTGCTTTCCTTCCGGGGCCGTGAGGGCCTGCTGGAATTTCCCGGCATTCCGATGCCATTGCTTGAGGAGGTTCAATTATTCAATTAAGGCCCCC
>CABMIU010000035.1 GCA_902386385.1 uncultured archaeon | reverse complement strand
TATAGAGATTATACATTGTTTATATTAAGCATTTTTTATATTTTTTTTCTTGTATTGTAATATTTAAACTGATATATATTAGTTTGAGTGGGAGTATACTTATACGCCGCAGCAGCTCTCTTCATTCCTTTTACAGAAAATAAAAAAGGACGCGGAATCATTTTTGGGGGAGAAAGTCGAGAAGGCAGTAATAACTGTTCCGGCTTATTTTGACGACAACCAGAGGCAGGCTACAAAGGACGCGGGGGCGATTGCCGGGCTTGAAGTGATACGGATTGTGAATGAGCCAACGGCTGCTTCAATGGCTTATGGCATTGACAAGAAAAACAAGGATTTCAAAATCCTCGTTTTCGATTTGGGCGGGGGGACACTGGATGTCACTATAATGGAGTACGAGAACGGCGTGTTCGAGGTGAGGAGCACTTCGGGGGACACGCAGCTCGGCGGAAGGGACATGGACGAGGCATTGGTGAAATATATTGTCTCGGAATTCAAGCAAAAAGAAGGGGTCGACCTCAAAAAGGACACCACCGCAATGCAGAGGGTGAACGAGGCAGCGGAGAAAGCAAAAATAGAGTTGTCAACGGTTGTTGAAACCGAGATAAATCTCCCTTATATTACTGCAACCAATGAAGGCCCGAAGCATCTTCTTCTGAAAATAAACAGGGCAAAGCTCGAGGAACTCATAGCGCCGATAATAAAGAGGTGCATAAAGCCTGTCGAGCAGGCGCTCGCGGACGCGAAAATGACTCCCGCGGACATCGGCAAAATAGTGCTTGTGGGTGGCCCCACGAGGATGCCTATTGTGCAGCAATTTGTCGAGAAGGAAATCGGCACAAAGGTCGAGCGTGGCATTGACCCGATGGAGTGCGTTGCCGCAGGAGCGGCGATACAGGCAGGGGTTCTCGCCGGCGAAGTGAAGGATGTGCTGTTGCTCGATGTAACTCCGCTCTCGCTCGGTATTGAAACACTTGGGGGGGTGTTCACAAAGCTAATTGAAAGGAACACGACAATTCCGACAAAGAAGAGCCAGGTGTTTTCCACAGCGGCGGACAACCAGCCGGCAGTTGACATCCACGTGCTGCAGGGAGAGAGGCCCATGTCAAAGGACAACAAGGAACTGGGAAGATTCCAGCTTTCGGGCATACCGCCTGCGCAGCGCGGTGTCCCCCAGATTGAAGTGGCATTCGACATTGATGCGAATGGCATTGTGCACGTGACAGCAAAGGACCTAGGCACCGGGACAGAGCAAAGCGTGAAAATAGTCGCGTCACAGAAGCTCAGCGAAGAGGAAATACAGCAGATGAAAAAGGATGCGGAAGCCCATGAGTCCGAGGACAAGAAAAGGAAGGAGGAAGTTGAAACAGTGAACAGCGCTGACGCGATGGCTTATAGCACTGACAAGATGCTGTCTGAAATGAAGGGCAAGTTCCCTGATTCAAAGATTGATTCAATAAAGGCGAAGAACGACGAACTGAAAAAGCTGCTCGGGGCGGAGCCGAAGGACACCGCGAAAATAAAGGAAAAGCTCGAGGAACTAAATAAAGAAGTGCAGGCGGCTTCAACAGAACTATACAAAAAGGCACAGGAAGAGGCAGCGAAAAAGCAGGGTGGCCATGGGACCGGAAGCGGCAGCTCGGCTGGCGGCAGGGGAAATGGCGAAGAAGGTGACGGAAGCGGCCCGAACAGGAAAAACGGGTCTAACGGCGAAAAGGTAGTTGACGCGGATTTCACCGAGGATGACAAGAAGTAAATTTATTGGAAAAAACAAACACCTCGACAAGGCCAAATCCAAAAAAAAGCATGGCCTTGGACCGTTCAGGCTGGCCAGTAAATAAATTTTAATTCCAATAAATAAATTTTAATTACTTCACCTTTCAGGAGTCTGCATGGCAAAAGATTATTACGAAACCCTTGGCATTCCGCACGACGCCTCGCAGGAACAGGTAAAGGCGGCTTACAAGGAACTCGCCAAAAAGTACCACCCTGACCTGAACAAGGATAAAGGCGCGGAAGAGAAATTCAAGGAAGTGCAGCACGCTTACTCCGTGCTCGGGGACGAGCAGAAGAGGCGCAATTATGACCAGTTCGGCTCTGAGGCGGAACGGTTTTCCGGCGGTGGCTTCGGCCCCGGAGGGTTCCAGGGAACTGCTGATTTTGAGGACATTTTCGAATCCTTTGGCTTCGGCCGCGGTTTCTCTGACATTTTCGGGGCTGAATTCGGCGGCTCCCGCAGAAGGGGGCCAGCGCGCGGGCAGGACCTGCTTGTGAGGCTGAACCTATCATTTGAAGAAGCGGCATTCGGCACGAAGAAAGAGATTGAAATCGAGCGCATAGAGGAATGCGGAACATGCAACGGCTCCGGGGCAAGGCCTGGCACCGGAAGTAAGCAGTGCGATACCTGCAGGGGAAGCGGCGTTGAAAGGAGCACGCGCAGGACTTTTATCGGCATAATACAAACCCAGACAACGTGCAGGAAATGCCATGGCACGGGTGAAATAATTTCAGAGCCGTGCAGGGATTGCTCCGGAAACGGCAGGGTCCGCAAAAGGAAAAAAATCACAATAACTGTCCCTGAAGGGATTGACACGGGAAACCAGCTGCGCCTGAAAGGCCAGGGAAATGCAGGGGAACACGGGGCTTCGCACGGGGACATAATAGCGGTTGTTTACATGGAACCGCATGAAATCTTCAAGCGCGACGGGGAAGACATTTACATGGAGGCCCCGATTTCATTTTCAGAAGCATCGCTCGGCGCGGAAATAGAGGTTCCAACGCTCAGGGGAAAGGCAAAGCTCAAAATCCCGGCGGGAACCCAGAGCGGCACGATATTCAGGATGCAGGACAGGGGAATCAAAATACTCGGCAAGAATGAGCGTGGAGATGAATATGTGAAGGCAATTGTGCGCACGCCGGAGAAGCTATCAAAGAGGGAAAGGGAACTGCTTGAAAAGCTCGCTGAAGAAGAGGAAGTTTCACGCAGCAGGAAGAGCTTCTTCGACAAGTTCAAGGGAATGTTCGGATGAACTTACTGCACAATACTTTTTTGTTCAAATATTAAAAAGCAGTTTTATATACTTGGTTTTTGTATTTGTGATATGCGCCGCTATGCAATAAGACAGGGAAAAGGGACAGCACTAAAGGTCAAATTTTTTGGGTTCGAACGCAGGCCTGTGAAGAGAGGCACAGAGGCTGAAGGGAACCCTGTTTGGGCAGCGAGAAAAACAGAGTTGAAGAAACTGCCGGACAGAGAATTTTTCAAAAATTACCTGTCACTGCGCGAGGTTTACAGGCCACCTGCAAAAAGCCTTTCCCGAAGGCTCAGGGTGCAACGGGAATCTGAAATCGCAGTTGAAAGGAAATTCCGTGCACAGAGAGCACTGAGCCGCGGAGACAGGCGAACTCTGCTCAAGGCGATGGGAACCAACTACCAACTCGGCAGGATAATTGGGGCGGAGCGATTGATGATGAATGGGCACAGAAAAAGGAAATTGGCATAGCGCCTGAAGCGAAGTATCACTTCTTCACATAAATCCCGTCGGAAACCCTGTACCCAGGCATTGGAGTGTACCTTATTTTTAGCCCGTGATTTTTTAGCAACCCGTAAAATTCAAAGCTTGATTCCCTGCTGTGCTCAAAATCAGGCCGGGAAAATTCATAGATTTTGCCACGAAGCTGCGGGTTCAGGATTGATTCCTTCACAAGCTTTTTTGTCGCATATAATGTGGTGTACCCCATTAGTTTGCCTTCAAGGGCAGTTACTGCGATATGGAGATATGGGGCATTTGCTTCATTGACCATGCTGAGGTGCCTGAGAAACCTTGCAATGTCTGGGGGCGATGCAAGGCAATTGAGGCGCATATTTGCATGCTCTTCCGGAGTGCCGCCTTTGAGCTCATAGAATGGGTGATTGTGGATATTTGCCTTCAACCCAAATTTCGGCTGCTCGGAAGCCTGCACATTGTTGTAACCGCTCACTTTGGTGGCATTTTCAAGGCTGCCGGCTTTCCACATTTTTATGAAGGCAACCTCATTTTGTGGTGAGCCAGCGCTGGCAAGTGCAGCCTCAATTCTGGCCTTGGCAGTTTTTGGAAGGGGCTTCTTTGATGGCAATGCCAACTTTGAAGAGGCTGCATGGGAGGGCAATTTTAAAAGCCCGATGCCAGTCGCGGCTGCTGCAATTTTTTTCAGGAAACTTCTGCGCGAAATTACGGGGGCCATGAACATACATATTGACCAGTATTATAAAATGGTTTCCGAAAACACAGGTGTCGCCTGGCATAACACTCAAATCACCCTTTTAATCCTTATTCTAAGGAAATTAATGTAAATTCAGGTTATTGGATTCTTAATGCGGAGTAGCGTGTTTTATGGCTCAAAAGCAGGCGATTACAAAGCTGTCCCACATTGATGAGGCAATCAGCGACAGCAAAAAGCCTTTGGCACAGAAGGCGGAGCAAGCAATGCCAGTGAACGAGTTCGTTGAAAATGAAAGGAAGTGGCAGGCTGCGTGGGAAAAATCCAAAATTTACGCTTTTGATTTCAAGAGCAAGGCACCGGTGTTCAGCATTGACACGCCTCCGCCAACGGTTTCTGGGAGGATGCACCTCGGCCACGCGTTTTCTTACTCGCAGGCGGATTTCATTGCAAGGTACAAGCGCATGAAAGGTTTCAATGTTTTCTACCCTTTTGGCCTGGACGACAATGGCTTGGCGACGGAAAGGCTCGTGGAGAAGAGCCGGAAGATAAGGGCAAAGGATTTCACCCGCGAAGAATTCATAAAAATCTGCCTAGAGGAAACAAGGAAGCACGAAGACGTGATGATTTCGGATTTCAGGAGCCTTGGCCTGAGCCTTGACTGGGGCACGTTGTACAGGACCATAGAGCCGCTTGCGCGCAAAATAAGCCAGAGAAGTTTCCTCGACATTTACAAAAGTGGGCGTGCCTACAGGAAAGAGGCGCCATCTATGTGGTGCCCCTCATGCGAAACCGCGATTGCGCAGGCGGAACTCGAGGACGTTGAGATGGATTCAACGTTCAATGACCTGGTTTTCATGGTCAAGGACGGCAAAGGCCAGCTGACGGTTTCGACAACGAGGCCGGAAATGCTGCCGAGTTGCGTGGCGATTTTCATCCACCCTTCGGACAAGCGCAAAAAGGAACTGCTCGGCAAAAAAGCTGTTGTCCCGATTTTCGGGCAGGAAGTCCCAATCCTTGAAGACGCGAGAGTAGACCCTGAAAAAGGCACGGGCATCGTGATGTGCTGCACATTCGGCGACCAGACGGACATGGAATGGTACTTCGCCTACAACCTCCCGCTTCGGATCAGTTTCACGAAGGACGGCAGAATGACGGAACTCGCCGGAAAGTACGGCGGGATGAAAATCAGGGACGCGAGGAAGGAAATCATAAAGGACCTCGGAGAAGCAGGAACGCTCGTTTCACAGAAGCAGGTAAGGCACAGCGTGAAGGTGCATGAAAGGTGCAAAACCGAAATGGAGATAATGAACGCAAAGCAATGGTTCATCAAATACCTCGACCTCAAGGAGGAGTTCCTCAAGAAAGGCAGGGAACTGAAATGGCACCCGGAGCACATGAGGGTGCGCTACGAGAACTGGATAAACGGGCTCCAGTGGGACTGGTCGCTTTCAAGGCAGAGGTTCTACGGCGTGCCCTTCCCTTTATGGTACTGCGCTAAATGCAACTCGGAAATTCCTGCGGATGAGAAGCAACTCCCCGTTGACCCGCTGCAGGACAGTCCCGCTGCAAAGAAATGCCCGAAGTGCGGGGCAACAGAATTCACCCCTGAAAAGGACGTGCTCGACACATGGGCAACATCATCACTTACCCCTCAGATAAATTCGCAATGGGGCGTTGATGAAGGGAGGCATAAAAAGCTTTTCCCCATGTCCTTGCGGCCGCAGGCGCACGACATCATAACATTGTGGACTTTCAACACGATTGTGAAGGCTTACCTGCACGAGAAAAAGCTCCCGTGGAAAGACATAATGATTTCCGGGCATGCCCTCGACCCAAAAGGCAGGAAAATGTCCAAGAGCCTAGGGAATTCGGTGAGCCCTGTTGAAATGGTCGAGAAGTACAGCGCGGACATGTTGAGGTACTGGGCCGCGACAGGCACATTGGGGGATGACCTCCCCTTGCAGGAAAAGGAATTCCTCTCAGGGAAAAAATTTTTGACAAAGCTTTCCAATGCCTCGCGCTTTGCGGCAATGAAGGCAAAAGGCATGAAGCTTGATTCATTCGAAAAGCACAGAAATAGCCTCAGGACTGCCGACAAGTGGATACTCAGCAGGCTTGAAAGGGCGAAAAAAGAAGCAACTGACTCATTGGAGGCTTATGAGTATTCAAAAGCGCTGGCTGCACTGCGCTCATTCTTCTGGCTCGAGTTCGCTGACTTTTACATTGAAATGGTGAAGCACCGCACCCCGGAAGAAAAGCCGGGCGAAGGCACCGAAGCGAGGGCGACGCTGCTAAAGGTCACAACCGAGTTGCTCAAAATGCTATCGCCTTTCGTGCCGCACGCCAGCGAGGAAATATTCCAGTCGAACTTCAAGAGCTGCGCGGAGAAGGAATCAGTCCACCTTGAAAGATGGCCGGAGGCGGATGGAAAGCTCGTTGATGCCGAAGCTGAAGCCGCTGGCGAACTGGCAAAGAAAATCATTGCAGGGCTGCGCAAGCACAAGACAGCGAACAACATGGCGATGAATGCCGAGCTCGCGGAAGCGGAGGTTTTCATTGAAAACGGGGCTGATTTGAAAAGGTTCGGGGAAATCTCAGAGGATGTCAAGGAAACAATGAAAGTGAAAGTGCTCGCGCTGGGAAAAGGGAAGCCGGCCACGGGGTTTGAGAACGGCGTGGCCTTGGAGATGCATTAAATCAAGGCGACCTCAAAAGTGTTTTCCAAAGGTTAATAAACTTAAAAAGCCTAAACTTCTCTGTATTTACATGGGCGCACTCAAAAAACTGCTGCTGGTTGCAATCGGAATTGTGCTGGTTTACATCGCCGCGGGCCAGTTCGGCTTTGTAAAGCCGATTATTTCGCCGGTAATTTTTGGCCAAGACACCTTGGGCAGGCTCAGCGAAATCGATGCACAATACGACGTCGGGCCTGAAAGCCCCATGCCTTCGAAAAACATCACGGAGTATGAAGCGAGAATAAACGGGCTGCAGCTCCGCACGGAGGAAGAAAAGGCGGTTGTGCAGATGAAGATTGAAATGATTTCCCTCGGCGATGCCTTGAAGGGTTTCTCCGCGGAAGCCCGAAAAATGAATGAAACAGGGGAATGCGTCCCGCTTTCAAGGTTCATGGTTGCATACAACAATGCCAAGAGCCACGCGGAAAATGCGGCTGCGCTCGGAGAAAAAGCCGGGAAGGCGAAAGGGTTCGAATACCTCGGGCAGGATGAGCTTGCAAGCATACGGCTGGTGCTGGGTTCGCTGGAATCGGCGAAGGAAAAGTATTATACGGTGTGCTAACCCCCCTCCTCTACAACTACAAATTAATGCCCGAAAACAATTAACCGGAATAACCCTGAACCAGAAACAACAGCCCAATGTCTCGGCGTTTTTAATTTTTGCATGGCTTAATTGATAGGCGGGAAAATGAAGCTGCTCAAGCAAGGTGCGGAAGCCAAACTATACATAACCATGGCGCTTGGAATGAAAGCGGTGCTCAAGGTCCGCGAGCCAAAAGCATACAGGGAAAAATCGCTGGACAAAAAAATTCTCGCGGAAAGGCTGCGCATGGAATGCAGCCTGCTCTCACGCGCGAAAAAGGCCGGGGTGCGCACCCCGCTGATATTCAAAATCGAACCGGGGCGCTTTGCCATTGCCACTGAATTCGTGGATGGAGATACAATGAAGGAACGGCTCGCCAGGAACCCTGAAGAGGCAACAGGCCTGTGCAGGGCTGCCGGAACTGAAATCGCAAAGCTGCATTCGCACGGCATTATCCACGGCGACCTGACAACGGGGAACATAATAATACAAAATGACAAGAGCCAAGGAGTCAATGGTAACCACGATACACGGCTCGTTTTCCTCGACTTTGGCTTGGGCGGGTTGTCCTCCAAAACCGAGGACAGGGCGGTTGACCTGCTCGCGTTCAAGAAAATGTTCATGTCAACACACTTCAATTGCATGGAAGCGTGGAAATCCCTCGAGGAAACTTACGCAGGCTCATATGAAGGTGCCGCGGCAGCGCTGAAGCAAATCCCGAAAATAGAGGCGAGGGCGAGGTATAGCTGAAAAGACAGGCGAAAAGAAAAACACTGGGGTCATATGGGGTTTCAGAAAAATTCCTGACGCTCCCCCTGACACTCCTGAACACTGCGGGCTGAAGCCCGCGGGGTCTCATAAAAAGCCGTCAACGGCAACGGTTTGACAAAACTGAATAATACGCCAATATTTCATTTGTCAAACCGTTGAAAGGGCCCCGAGCAAAAACCTCGCCATAAATGGCGAGGGGTCCT
>CABMIU010000034.1 GCA_902386385.1 uncultured archaeon | reverse complement strand
TGCAGTATGTAATCGCCATTCACGAATGTGTCCAGCTTTGCTGAAAATTTCGCCCCGAGAACGGTTTTTTTTCCAAGTTTTTCAAGGTAATCATGGCCCATCCAGTCCAGGAACGTGTTGCTGCAACAGATGCTGTAATGTGTTTCCCGCTGGAACATCTTCTTAAAATTCTCGTGATCTTCTTTGGATACGCCTGTCATTGGATATGTGTGTTTCCAGAAGCAAAGCGCATCTTTGTGCAAAGGGTTTAGTACTTCAATCAAAAAATCATTGACAATAAATTTCGAGTATTCAATCATTGAAGTGAACTCCCGCAGCGTTGTATTGCTGCTGTCATCCATGGGCTTCCCGTGGAGCATTGCCTTGATATTTTCGCCAAATTTTGAGATGCTCTGCGCCCACTCATAGTTAATCTGGAATTTTCCGTCAGCCTTTTGCAGCACCCCCTCCCGCTCCATGGCTTTTAGCGCTTTATGCACTGCCTGGTAGGTTGAATTTAGCCCATACCTGTGCTGCAAGGCAACGTGCAGTTGTTTTGCCGTGAGCGGCCATTCTTCAGTGAGAACTGAAATTATCGCATTTTTTGTCGAGTTGGCTTTTCCGTTCAATTGAATCAGCGAAACGTTGAAGGTCATTTTTTTCCCTTCTTGAAATAGCTTTTTGTCTGCTCTTTTAGTTGTTCCGCCAGTTCCTTGTTTTTGTGCATTACAATGTTTATTTCGGTTTTTTTCTGGAAGATATGTTCGAAAAGGTAGGGTATGTTGAGGTCTTCTATTGATTTGGCTTTTTCGTAGAATTCGTTGAGTTTTCTTTTGAGTTCAGGCGGCTGAAATATTTCGATTATAGTGTCCCCGAATATTACTATGTCTGATAGCGCGGCACAGTCAACCCCTGTTTTTTTCTTCATCCCGTGCGCGTTCCAGAATTTTGCGCACCATTTGTCTATTTTCGTGTCGCCTCTTGAAACCGAGTAGAAGTCGAATTTCTGCCCCACATCCTTGAGCTGGCTGTATTCTTTTATGGACAGGAACAAAGGGACCCAGCAGTGGTTCCATTGCATGCCTATGAATGGCTTTTCACCTTCTTTTGGCAGGTTTTGCAGCATCATGTTGAGCAGGAATTTGTCAGTATCATAAATTGTCGGGAGCGTCATTGATGGTCCTTCTTTTTTTATTGGCTTGTAGGCTTCGCTCAGCTGTTCCGAGAATTGCTTTTCTTTTTCTATCCACTCGGGGTTCAGCTTGTAGCTTGTGCCTTCTTTGAGCAGGATTTTGTCTTTTTCCAGTTCCTTAATTGTTTTGTGTATTGCCTGGTAGGTGGCGCAGTATGCGAACTTTGACTGCGCTTCGTCAAAAATATTTTTTGTGGTCAAAGGCCATTTTTCCGTCAGCACGGAAATAACTGCGTTTTTTGCGCAGTTTACCTTGCCATTCAGCTGGATTAATGAAACGTTGAAGACCATCTTTATTTCCCCTTTAAATAGAAGGCAATATGGGGCTGCTTAAGGCTCAGAGAATTCGCTGCTTGCTTTCCAGGTTCTGCCCGCAAGGCCATATCATCACTATTTGCCGGGTAAAAGTTAAAAATCAACTGTTTGGTTGATTGTGGTTAAACCACAGGTATATTAGCCGCGGCGAAAGAGGCTATTTAATGGATTTTAAGCAATCCGGCGAAAAGCTGGTTTTAATTGGGTTTTGAGGGTTTTATTTTTGGTTGCGGGCAGAACGAATCAAAATAGGGCATTCTGGCCAGTGGCTCTGGCGCTATTTGTTTTAGTGGTTTCTGTAGCCGTGCAGGGGCAAGCTTCAGTCGTGGGGCCTGGAGCTGGTCGCAGTTTTGGGGGTGATAACGGTTCTGGTGCTGGAATTGGTTTTGCCTCACAGGTCCAGGGAACTAATCTTCCGGTGTACGAATCGTCTTTTTGGGATAAAAAGCTCGAAGCCAAGAAGTGCTTCGGTTGTGAGAAAACTATTATTGATGTTTCGGATGCGGAGTTGAAGAAATATGCTCCAAAGAGGGTTCTTTCAAAAGTGTTTGTTTCGAGCGAAGCCGCAAAGAAGAAAATTGGCAAAAAGATTCAGGGCAGTTTGCTGAAGAGTGTTGAAGTGCTTATTGAGGTCAATGATTCTAATTCTCTTCTTGAAACTGCTGCATTGGTGAAGCAGGTTGGTGGCAAGGTGAAGTTTGCGGGTGCGATAGGGAATATTATTCTTGCTGAAGTGCCGAGCCAGGGCTTGCAGCAAATTGCAAGCAATCCCGAAGTCAAAGGCATTTCTTCTGATGATGAGGTTTCAGTCCAGCTTTCTGAGGCGCTTCCGCAAATTGGGGTTGTGAACCAGTTCGAGTTTCCTTACAAGGGCAGAGGTGTGAGGGTTGCTGTTGTTGATACTGGAATTGATTCTGCGAACCCGATGTTGGAAGGGCGAGTGGTTTCTGAAGCTGATTTTTCGGGGGAAGGGACGCCGATTGATTTGAAGGGCCATGGGACTCACGTTGCGGGAATAATTGCCGGTTCAACCAGCAATGGCGGGGCTTACAATGGTGTTGCCTCGGAAGCAATGCTCATCAATGCAAAAGCTCTTAACAAAAATGGGAGAGGGAAAATTTCCTCGATAATACAAGCAATTAATTATGCAATAAACCCTGATGGGGACATTTACACTGATGATGGTGCGCGGGTAATTAACCTGAGTTTTGGCGCGATTGGGGACTTTGAAGGCACGCCGCTTGAAACCGCGATAAAGGAAGCGCAAGCTGAAGGTGTTGTCGTGGTTGCTTCTGCGGGCAACTGCGGGGTCCAGGCACCTGATTTGGGCTGCAACGGTTACACTGGGCTGACTTTCCCCGGCTCGGCAAAAGAAGCGATTACTGTTGGCGCGGTGGATGAAAACAACTTGATTTCTGGCTTTTCCTCGCACGGGTATGTTCAGGGGTATGGAATTAAGCCTGATTTGGTTGCTCCTGGAACTGAAATCACGAGCTCTTGGATTAATGGCGAGGTTTCGAGCCAAAGCGGCACTTCAATGTCTGCTGCTTTTGTTTCAGGTGTTTCCGCGCTAATGCTTGAAAAGAATCCATTGCTTTCCCCAAATGAAGTCAAGAACCTGCTTGCAGATTCCGCAAAGGACTTGGGCCTGAAGGGAAATGATGACTTGTATGGCTTTGGGTTAGTTGATGCGAACGCCGCTTTGAATGCAATTGATTTGGTTGATTCTGGCACAATTGTTGAGACAACAAATGCAATTGAGGCAAGAATCGGGTTTGAGGATGCGCCTTTTGAGGCAAGAATAAGGCTCTACAACCGCTCTGGGGAAAAGGTAGTGATTAGGGATTATGTTTCCGAGCCTTGGCTCAGGGCAGCTTACCCGAGGGAAATTCCTGCAGGGGAATCTTCCTATCTCATTATCTCTGCGAACCAAAGTGAATTGGACTTGGGGGCGCATGAAGCGGAGCTGATGCTTGCAGTGAATGATTATATTTTGTCGCACACGGTTTCCCTTGAAGTGGTTGCTGGCAAAACTGATTTCAATTCTGGGCAGGAGTTTGAGATTGAAATTTCCCGGCCAGTGGATGTGCTCGTTGAAGGTACTTCTGGTGGAAAGGTTGGGAGGGGAAGGGCAATAACGTTGAAGACAAAATATTCGACTTCGAGCTATAGCGGTGAGGCGGATTACTTTGGGAGCCTTCTTGTTACAGGCCCTTCGGGTTATTCCTGTGACACTGCTTACAAGGCTTATGTGCACCCGCAAAACGGCGGAGGAAAGCTTGTAGATTTCCAGTTTACTGTTCCAGCCAACGCGCCGCTCGGAAATTATAGTGTGAAGGCGTTCAACTGGACTTCGTGCACAGGGCAACTGGCTGATGGCCAGTGCCATCCAAGCAATTCTTACACTTGTTCTTTTGATGGGAGGTGGCAGAACCAATTCACAAAAAACAATGCTTTTGCTGTGACGGAAGCTTGTGGTGAAGGGATTTGCTGTAATACTGCCACCGGAATATTCAAAGGTACAGAGTCTAGGTGCCAATCTAACCGTAGTGTTGCTTTTGAGTGCAGGCAAAAATCAAGGGGCCGGGGTACTGATGTTTATGCCATGGATGTTAACCGGTTTTGTTCGGGAGCCTCCACTTCCTGTGACAGTGAGGCCATAAATACATGGCATCTCTTCAGGGCATGTGAAACAGGCTATACTTGTGACCCTTCAAATTTTTCTTGTATAAAGGACCCGATTGAATGCTACTCGAATTCCGATTGTGGACTGAATGGTTTTGTCGGGCAAGCATATTGTTCAGGAAGTGACTTTGGCGAGGATGTAATGCAGGGCTATGAAACACACACCTGCAATAATCCAGGCACGCTTCAAAGTTTGTGCTCCTTGAAAACTGAAATCATAAAAAAGGGCGATTGCAGTGAAAGTCAGAAGTGTGTGAAAGACGACACCGGTTCAATAGCATGCATTACGCCTGACAAGGATTCCTGTAGTGATGTGGAAGTAGGCAAGAGCTGGTGCAATAGTAATGCTACAGTGGAAACCTGCAATTTCGATGACAAAACCAAAAGCAACAAGAAAAAGTTTGAAGCCTGTGGACTGGGCGTTTGTGTTGACGACAAGCAGCGCTTTGCATACTGCAACAATGCGCTATCGCAGTTCTCGATACAGGTAGAGGACTCCGCTTTGGGCATTCCTGTTTACAAGCAACCCGGAGACAAATTGAAGGTTAATTTCCACTCGAACCAGAGCGTGGACACAAGCATCCTCATTAATTATGACGAGAACGCTTTCCAAGCACTTTCGCCTGATTGCGCTTTAGGCTCAACAAAAACACTCTCAAGCGGCGAAAATTACTGTGACTTCATTGTAAAGGAATCCGCTCCGAGAAGGCCTTATGTGTTCCTTGCTTCACGCGAAAACATCTCAGCCTCAAGACTCATAAACGTCTCAATGCCACAAACAATAATCGTAACAGATTCAGAGAAACTCAAACAAAGATACAGCGGAAATGATTTCAGGGTACAGCAAATAATGCAAAAACTCTACCTCCGTGCATATGAAAACCAAGGCGTGGTTTATGACCTTGCTGATTATCGGCAAGAGATTGGCGTTGCGCATCCCTTTGCTTCTTTTGCAGATTACAAGGAGCGCCTGGACAACGTGACTGTTGGGCCGGTGAATGAATATGTTGCTGCTGTTTCGCAGTTCATCAAGAATCGCTGCCCGATAGAATACTGCAAGCACGTGCTTATTGTGGGAGATGATTTTGTGGTGCCGATGTTGCGCTCTGAACAGACAACATTTGATAATCAAAATAGGCAATGGACAAGACAAATGGTGTTCACTGATAATCCTTATGTCTCAAAAACCATCAAATATATTGGAGACACAAATGAGTTCTTTGCAAAATATTCAAAAATAGCAATTGTCGTTCCAGATAGCCTCGCGCCAGAATTAAGGAGTTCGATTGAATTACTAAAGCACACAATAGCACAAAAATATGGGGTTTCTGGAGCTGATTTGCAGGAATACAATGCAAAACAGATTAGCTGCAATGTTTACTATGGTCACCCTCTGGAAGGAAAAACTGTTGTCTTAATAGGGACTGCCGCAACCAACCAAGCGATATCTTGTTTGCGCTGGGCTGAAAACGCAGGCAATACCTTCTCAATCGAAAGAAGCCCTTGGGGAGATATGGGTGCAGTAAAAAAATATGCCTTAATTGTAAACACTGACTCGCCAAAAGCAGTCCAGCTAACGAGCATGCTAATAGAAAATGATTTGATGCGTGAAAAAAACTATTCGAGCGTAGAATTACTTGACGATACATTAGACACTTGCGGGATGATTGGATATATCCCTGGCATAGATGTTATTGGAGATGTTTGCACTGTTGGAAAAGACTGCGGGCACTTCCTTTCATCATTAAGGGGGCTCGAGAAAGAAGAAGGCCAGGGCGCATGGTGCACAATAGGTGGCGGGATAGCAATAATCGTGCCTGGTTTTTCAATCAAATGGGCAAAAACCTTTGAAAAATACATGCAGGATATTCACTTCGCCCGTATCGTGGGCAGCATGGGCTCAGAATGGGCGGAAAAAATATTTTCCCGCTTCGAAGGCAAATACGCAAAACAAGAAGCGGAAGAAATAGCACAACTCACTATACAAGGAACTGGAAGAAAAGTAATCAAAAGCGGAGATAGTGTATTGGAGGATAAATTAGGGCGAGTAATTTATGCAAGTAAAAAGGCAGGTTTTGACAATATAATTGAAGGTGGCGGCGAAGAACAATTAGTTAGATTAATGAAAGCCAGTGATTCGCATATATTTACAAAAATCGTGGGAAAAGATAGTGATGAAATAATATCAAATGTAGCAATACTAAAAAACGGCAATGGTGCTTTTGGATTGGAACATGCAAGGCAACAAGGGCATGTAAATCAAATGATTAAAGAATTCAAACTTGAAAATGAAGAAGAAGCACTTGATATAGTAGATGAAGTTGTAAAGGATTCTAAGGTAATGTCTGAAAATAGCAAGTCCTTTGAATTGAGAAAGATAATAACTAGAAAAGACAAGACTTTGGAGGTAACTGTTGTAGTAAGTAACGAATCTGATAAATACGGGAGTATAATTACTTTCTATACTGAGTAGGGGGGTGTCATCTTTGCTGTATGTTACTGAAAAATGTTTTGTAGAAAAGTTCGAACAAATGATTGCAGAAGGAAAAGCGCAGTTAACACTTAAAGACCGACATAATTCCAATAAGACAATAGAAATTCAATGTTTCATTCCTCACGGAACTCAGTATTTTGAAGAAGGAAAAAAATATTATATCTACTTATATTCTGGTGGTACATTAGCAAAAAAACTAGGTAAAAGGAAAATTGAAATTATTGATATAAGAGAAAAACAAACATATGCTAGCAATTATCTCATTAGTGGTAAAGTACTGCAAGTAAGAAAACACCCTGATTACAAGAAAGATTATTTAATTGTAATAGATTGCGGAGTATTGGTAAATGCTAGAATAGGGGGAGACCTTAACCCAAAAATTGGGGACTACTTCCAATTAGACGTAAGACTAGATGTTCACAAAGTAAAAAGAGTAGGTGGTGAAAAACGCCATGAAAAATAGCCTGTTCTTCTTTTTCTTGCTGGCGCTGTGCGGCTTTTCCTTAGCCTTGCCGCTCCCTTTTGACACTTCCGCCGTCGGCCGTGTCCAGGGTGATTCGCTTGAGGAGTTGGATGGTTCTTTGGACCGCTCAATTGAGGCGAGCAATGCTGGTTATTACACTGATAAATATATGTCTGTTTCCTTTGGTGCTGATGATATTCCTTCTGAAGAGCAGCAGACCAATTATGTGCTTAACAGCGTTTATGGGCACGGAAACGTTTACACGAATTCAAAAGCATTTAATTATTCGGATGTGCAGCCAAAAGGGATTACAATAATCCAGTCCAAAGGCAGCGTTAGCGGTGGCAAGCTGCAGGCAAAGGAGGGTTATAGGCAGACAGTTGATGTTTCGCAGGTGGATTTGAGCGGGGCTGGGAATGGGAAGAACATTGTTATTGCTGATGTTGATTATGCAGGCACTTATATCCCTGGGATGGCAAATAATGAATCCTTCGCTGGGCAGTTGCAGGGCAATGCTGGTGCTTTGATTGCAACGAATGGCAACTCAAACCCAGCTTTTGTCAAGGCTCTGGTTTGCTCTCTCGCTTTGCAGGATACAAACTTTGGGAAGAACAATTATTACAAATTTGATTCGATTGGGGATAGGTTCAGGAATGCAAAGAACAATTTGGCAGAATTCGGAAGCGGTGATGGGACAACTGCAGCTGATTTCTCCCTTTATGGAACTCCTTTCGCAAAAGTAAATAGCCCAAAGTATTCGGCGGAATACCTTTCGAAAATTTGTGGAGATTTTGCAAAATACAACACTTTTCCTTCTGCCCAAAGTGTTTCTGTGCAGGCATTGGAGGTGCAACCAGAGCAGCCAATTGATTCGGCGCCGGTGTTCACAAAGAATATTTCGCTTGACTTTTCGGATTATTCGGTTGTTTCCGAAAATGGTTTCCAGTTTGTTGATGTGAATGGTGCGATGCAGCGGCTTGAGGAGGGGGAATTGGTGTTGCCGCAGGCTGTTGCGGAGTTGGAGTTCCCTTTGGGGACGATTGTGCGTGACGTGAACATTGTTTCAAAGTCCAATCCGGTAACCCTTGACTTGAACTCGTTGCCTTCTTGGATTGGAAATGTGCTTGCTGGGAGGGATTGTTCGCTGGGGCGGAGTGAAGTGCTGTTTGAGTCTTCTCCGTTTTATACTGAGGATAGGGAAGTGGTTGCGTTGAAGGTGGTTCCTGTCGAGGCTGTTGATTGCAATGCTGGGACTTTCAGGCTTTACAGGGAAATAGATGTAGAGGCAAATTATACCCCGTACTCGCCGTTGCTGATAAAGAAAATTGATGCGAAGCAGGATGCGTTTCCGAATGAGCTTGTTGATGCAGGCATTTCCTTGGAGAACATTACTCCTCAAAGCGCCTCGGGAAAAGTAATTGTCCGAGATGGGAACGAAGTTGTGGCGGAGAAGG
>CABMIU010000033.1 GCA_902386385.1 uncultured archaeon | reverse complement strand
GGAAAGCATATCCGACAGCATAGCAAAGCTCGTGATGATTATCCTAATCCTCATTTCGCTTGGGGCAGTGCTGGGATATATAATCGCATGGAGACAATGGGAATTCTACTGGGCACTCGCCCCGGCGGCACTCGGCGTGCTGGCATACTATGAAAGGGACATCGCATTTTTAATCTTCATAATCATCGCAATCATCATCATACTCTGAGGGAAAGAATGAATGACCTGCCCCTCACGAAAACGGAATTCAAGGCATTATCCTCGGACACGAGAACTTCAATACTCAAGAGCCTCGGGGAGAGGAACTACACGCTTTCAGAGCTTTCCGCCAAGCTGGGCATGAGCGCGCCGACAATAAAGGAGCACGCCGATATACTCGCAGAATCAGGAATGATTGAGCTGCGCGACGAGGGCCGCAAGTGGAAATATTATGCCCTAACCCAGAAAGGCAGGGCAATCCTCAACCCTGAAAAGAAGCAAATCAACATACTGCTGGTACTTTCATCAATAGGCGCTTTCATCCTCATAGGCATCCTCGCGACAGTAATTTTCAGCGGCTTTGGCGGCACGGGCCCTTATGCGCCGCAGAATGCGGCAACAGACAGGTATGACCGCGGACAGGGCGGCGAGGAAGGGCAGACATTGAAGGCGCCTGTGCCTGCATGGGTCGGGGGAGCTGGCACCGGAAAGAGCAATGAAACTGGCACAGCAGCCACTGGCGTTGCTTCAGGCGGCACATTGCCGGCGGCAAAAGCAGGAACGCAGGACACGAACACGCAAAATGGCGGAGCCGACACAACCCAGGGCGCGGAGGAAAATGCGCCAACCAGCCAGAACACCGGCCAGGGCGGGACAGTACAGGTCGGCACGCCATTCATTTACGAGAACCCGAACTGCACACCGAACTTTACAGTGATTGTTTCGGATGCTGGAACGAACATCTCTGAAAAATACGCGGACTACTGCTACAGGGCAACAACGGAAAGTGACTGCAAGCAGATTGACTATTACGACTCTGTTTCAAATGAATTTGGCGAAGGCGACGGCATATCGGACTGCTCTTGGAAGCAGCTGCCTAATTGAAGCAAAATATCCCAAAAAGCCAAAATAAAAAATGCCAAGCCAATCAAACCAGGCAAATACCCTGATTCGTCAATTGACGAAAAGATTATATTTGTTTTTTGGGCAGAAAATTGCATGGGCCAAAAAGGTTTTTTCGGTTTTTTCTGCCTTGCGCTTGCATTGGAAACAATATCAATCCTCGCAACCGGAAGCCTACACGCAACAGAATCGGAAAGTACCGCATTCATTTCAGCTGAATCCGGCATCGCTGTTTCCCTGCGCAGGGCCGAGGCTGAGCAGCTCATCGACCATGCAATAACCCAGGAACTCGCAAGGCTTGCATCGGTTTCGCAGGATTCCGAAACAATAAAGGCAGGGGTGAACAGGAGGATAATCCAATCGCTCGGAGAGCTCGGCCCATGGAAAAACGGAATATGCAAAAATTCACAATGGCAAGGCAGTGACCAAAACAAGGACAGCATTGAAACAGGGGGCACCCATCAAAAGCCTGGAACTGCCGAACTGGAAGCCACGGGCATCGATGGGCAGGGCCTGGCAAAAATCAGCAGGGCACTCATAGTAAAGCACGGAAACATGGCAATCGTGCAGTACTCTGTTACAGGCGGCAGTTCAGGAAGGCTTTTCCCGTGCGCGGAAATAACCAGGGCGGGGCATTCTGCAACATTTGAAATCCCGGCAGGATATTCGGCAACAACCGAGGTGCTGCTCCCTTGAATTCCGCGGAATTCCTGCTTTCGCTGTGCTGCCTAGCAGCTTTTGCCGCATTCATAGCGGGAAGCGAAACCGGCATTGCAGAAAAATCTGCAGAAGCAATGCTTGAAATCGGGTGGAAAAATACTGCAATTGAATGCGCTGCAGGCGCAAACTTCACCCCTGCAGGAGGCAGTGCAGAAATTGCCGGCCAAGTTTTTCTGCAGGAAGGCATGTGCCGCAAGGGCATGAAAGAGTCGGCGCTCATAGACGGCAATTCCATTTTTGCAAAATCAAAGAAAGGCGGCGAGGAAAATGGCAGGATTGAATTATTTTCAACGAGGAGCCACTATGGACCAGAAAGGTGAATGCGGGAAAATGTCACTCGAAAGACGGGGCAAAGTTTCGGCAGAAACGCACGCCAGGGGCTTTGTTTTAAGCATTGACACGATTGCGGCTTCGCTTGTGCTGTCGCTTTTCTTAATCACGCTGCTGCAAATCTCCGGCACATCAATAAACGGAATGGCAAGAGAATCCGCACAAAGCGAAAAAATGCTGCTTCTCGCAGCGGCATCAGAGGCACTTGTGAAGAACAGGAATGCTGCAACCCCAGCACTGGGCTCCGCGCATTACAATGCAGGAAAAATGCGGGTTGAAAGCAATGTGCTTGACAGGAGCCTGCTAGAAAAGGCGCGACCCGCACACACAGGGAAATATTTTGTAAGCGCGGTATTCGAGCGCACAGAACATGGCAGGGACTATTTCTTCAGCTCGCAGGGAAAAAACTGCATTTCAGCAGAGAGATTTGTGCTCATCGAGCCGGGGCGCGCAAAGGCGGTAATAGGGGTTGTTTTGTGTGAAAAATAACGGGATTTTCTCTGCAGAGGCAGGGCTTTCATTCATGCTGCTCATCGCATTATTGGCGGTCGCAATTCATGCGGGCGCAACAGGCACGGAAGCCCGCGGACAAGGGGGTGAAAAAATTTTCATGCTGCAGAAAATGTCAGACCTCCTCATTGTCTGGTCAGCAGAAGAAACACGGGGAGAAGAAATGATTGAGGACGCAGAAGGGTTTATTGGCGGGGAATTTGAAATATATGAGGGCAGCAGCAGAATCTCGGGAGAAATCAAAGGCGCAAAAATGTCACTTGAAATACTTGCAATGCGCGGCGGAAAGCCCGAAATAATCAGGATTTCAGCCCCTTCACCGATGCAATGACAATGCCATTGCGCTTCTCGAGCACTATTGAAAGCTTTTGACCTGCCTTGCCGGAAACATTTACCGGGAAAACGACTGCAGGAGACATCATTATTCTTGACTCCCTGTTTCCGGCCGACACAGCCAAGAAATAATCCGTCCCACCCCTTTCGATTTTCCATTCGCCCGGAATTGATGCGGAAATTTCCATTGAAGAGCCTTCCGCGAGCAGTGAAAGCGAATCCGCTGCCGAGGCAACCTCCGATGAAAATGCCTTTGCTGAAAAAGCCGAGATGAAAAGCAGTGCCGAATCTGAAAGCTCCGAAGACATCAGGAGCGAGGCTGAAAGAAATGCAAGTGCCGCGCTGAGAACAAGAAGAAACTCTATGCTCGCCTGGCCGTTTTTTTGGCCAGCGCATTTCAATGCCCGTTGCAGCATATGCACCAGCAACACCATGTGCACATGCAGAATCAGATGTCCTCAATCTGCTTGAAGATGTCCTCAGTCTTTTTCGAGAATACCTTTGAGCCCTTTTCCGCGGCGGACTGGAGCTGCGAAACAAGGAGGAGGACTATTGCCACAACAGCGGCAAGCACTATTATGAGTTCTATGGAAACCTGTGCCCTCTCGCTTCCATTGTCAAAATCAAACTGCAACAAAAACCACCCAAAAAAATGGAGAAAAACAATTTATAATCATTACGTCAATCAACGAATTAACGTGGGATGGGTTCTTTTAACTTTTTCGGGACGGAAAAGGAGTATGGAACAGAGGGAAATAAACGATTTGCTGCTGAGCTGGGTGACGCTTAGCTTCGCATTTGCCTGGAACTTCAACAGCCTTAGCGTCGGGGACCTGTTCGCATTCATGACAAATTTCACCGTGATGCTTCTCGCAGTCGGGGCCGGCTTCATACTGCATGAGCTTGCCCACAAATATGTCGCAATACACTACGGCTGCCACGCGGAATTCGTTGCGTGGCAGAACGGCCTCCTGCTCGCGCTCGGACTCGCAATATTCACCAACGGCGCATTCGTGTTCGCTGCCCCTGGGGCGGTTTACATTTTCGGCAACAAAATCAGCACGAAGGAAAACGGGATAATTTCACTTGCAGGGCCTGCTACAAACATTGGCGTTGCACTTATGCTCCTGGCTGCAAGCGCTTTCCTTGGCCTTCCGGCAATATTAGGCATGGTTGCCGCGGGAATAATAAGCATCAACCTATTCCTCGCAGTTTTCAACTTAATCCCGGTTCCGCCGCTTGACGGCAGCAAGGTTTTCATGTGGAACAAGGGAATCTGGCTCGCGACAATGGCAGCCGCAGCGGGCGGGCTCTACTTCCTCCCTGCAATACGACAGGCCGTGGGACTGCCGTAAGGACAATGTGAACCACCCGCCATGAATTGGCGACGCCCACCCTAAGGTCAAACGGTTTGGACAGGCAGTTCAGCAACGCTTGGCAAAAGAGACACAGGACAATTGTTCAATTGCCAAAGCGTTGGGGGCCAGAGCATGCGACAAAAGCGAACTGCCCAGAAAAAAACACTTTACCGCACATAGCTAGGCCTGAAGGCCTGCACAACCGAGTTCTTGAACTGGTCATAGGCATCGCTCGTTTCCTTGGAAATTGTGGGAGTGATTTTCTTCATCGCCTCCTCAATATGCTGCACCCTGACTTCACATGGCTTGAAGCCTGATTCCTGCAGGGCGATGAGGGAAGCTTCGCGTACAAGCCCCTCGAGGTCAGCGCCGCTGTAACCCTCAGTCCGCTTCGCAACATCCTCAAGGGAAACGTTTTTCGAGAGCGGCACATTCTTCGAATGTATCTTCAGTATCACCCTGCGGCCATTAAGGTCTGGCGCTGGAACCCTCAGGATTTTGTCAATCCTGCCCGGCCTGAGGAGGGCCGGGTCAAGGAGGTCTGGCCGGTTCGTGGCGCAGATGAAAACAACGCCCTTCATTTCCTCTATGCCGTCAAGTTCCGTAAGCAACTGGTTCACCATCCTCTCATTTACGCCGGAATCACCCATCATGCCCCTGTGCGCCGCAATGCTGTCAATCTCGTCAAAGAAAACCACGACGGGGGAAACCTGCCTCGCGCGCTGGAAAATCTTGCGGACGCCTTTTTCACTCTCCCCAATCCACATGCTCAGCAGTTGCGGCCCCTTTATGCTGATGAAATTCGCCTCTGATTCGGTGGCAATGGCCTTTGCAATCGCAGTCTTGCCACAGCCTGGCGGGCCATAGAGCAGAACACCGCGGGGCGGCCTTATGCCCATCTTCTGGAAAGCCCCGGGGTTCTTGAGCGGCCACTCAACGGCCTGCTTGAGCTCCTTCTTGAGTTCCTCAAGGCCGCCTATATCCGACCACTTCACGTTGGGGACTTCTATCGCGACCTCGCGGAGCGCGGAAGGCTGGACTCCCTTAAGGGCCTCCGAAAAATCCTCCCTCGTGACCTCAAGGCTCTCTAGGACCTCCTGTGGGATTGTCTCCTCCTCGAGATTTATCCTCGGGAGATAGCGCCGCAATGCCTTAATCGCCGCTTCCTTTGCCAGGGCCTCTATGTCCGCCCCGACAAATCCATGGGTGATGCCCGCAAAGTAATCAAGATCAACATCCTTGGACAGGGGCATCCCCCTCGAGTGGATATGGAAAATCTCCAGGCGCCCCGCCTTTGAAGGAACCCCGATTTCAATTTCGCGGTCGAAGCGCCCGGGCCTGCGCAGGGCCTCGTCGATGCTGTTTATCCTGTTCGTTGCGCCGATGACAATGACCTGCCCGCGGGCTTCCATGCCATCCATCGCGGAAAGGATTTGCGCAACAACGCGGCGCTCAACCTCGCCAACAACCTCATCGCGCTTCGGCGCAATTGAATCAATCTCGTCAAAGAAAATTATTGAAGGCGCGTTCTTCTCCGCCTCCTTGAAAACCTCCCTTATTCGCTCCTCCGCCTCCCCGACGAACTTGCCCATTATGCTAGGGCTGGAAACAGGGATGAAATGCGCCTGTGTCTCGTTGGCAACCGCCTTTGCGAGCAGGGTTTTCCCCGTGCCGGGGGGGCCATAAAGCAGCACCCCTTTCGGGGGGCTTATCCCTAGGCGCCTGAAAATTTCAGGATGCTTCATCGGCAGCTCAATCATCTCGCGCACCTTCTGCACCTGACCCTCGAGGCCTCCGATGTCCTCGTAGGAAACGCGCGGAATCCCCGATATGCCGTCCTTAATCGGCTCCTCGCGCAGCATGAACTGCGTTGAATCAGTCACTTTCACAATGCCGCGCGGCACGGTATCCACTACCTGGTAAATGAAGCCCGAGCCGAACACACTTATCATCACCTGGTCCCCCTTGTTCAGGGGCCGGCCGATGAAATTCTTCTTGAGGATGCGGTCATAGCCGGAAGCGATTATGCGCACCTCCTGTATCGGCGCGAGGACAACCTTTTTCGCCTCTGAATATTCCGCCTTGCGGACAGTAACCTTGTCACCGAGGCCGACCCCGGCGTTATGCCTGATTAGGTTGTCCATCCTTATCAGGCCCCTGCCCTCGTCCTCGTTGCGCGCAGGCCATATTGTAGCGGCGGTGTGCTGCTGGCCCGCAATCTCGACAATGTCGCCGGAAGTGACGCCGAGCGCATCCTTCGTGGAGCGGTCGAGCGTGATTATATTCCTGCCGACATGTGAAGGGTCAGGCTCGTCAACGCGCATGACAACCTGCTTCTGCCTCATCTCAGCCATAAAAAAGACGGAAGCGGGAAAGTAATAAGAAGGTTACTAATTGAAATTGCCAAGCCCTGTCGAAAAAATCACTTCAGCAAAACAGCCTTCATGCTGCCTGAAGGCAGGAGGCTGACAATATCATCCAAATTGATTTCATGCCCCTTCGGCACAGCACCCGGCCCGGCACCAAACCCCTTCGCGAGCCTTGACGAAAAAATCTTCGCAACCTTCTTCGCGCAATCCCCTTTGGAATCCTGCCCGAATTCAACCCGCACAGAGAAATCCGCCCGAGATTTAACTGCAGAGGGAGGGCCGGAAAAAAACTCGAAGCCAGCGAGCCCATTATCGCCCGCGAGTTTCCTGCAGCCTATCTCGAATTCAAGCGGCGTCTTCTTGTACCACGCGCGGCTACCGTAAACCATGAAAGCGCCCGTGCCTATTGATTCCCCGGTGGGAGCCTGCTTTGTGACCTGCTCGGGCTTTGCCGAGTAAACATCAATCACAGGAAGGGAATCCCGCCATGCGCTGGAAAAAACCGCGGCGAACTGGGCGGCTTCCATGAGCGAAACCTCGCCCGGCTTTTTTCCGTCGGTTTTCAGTATTGTATGGCCGGCGCCGTGTATGTCCGCATGGAAATAAACATCCTTTGGGTCCATGTACCGGTTCACTACCAACTCGTTGGATTTCGCGTCACGCCCTGAAATCACGAGAAAGCCTTCGCTAGTGAAGAACCAGTGGAACTTCTCGAACCACTGCCTGCCGCGCTTCTCCTTCAAAACAAGGCGGCCCGGCCCGCTTCCGTGGCCAGCTTTCTCTTTTTCAGCGAGCTTCTTTTCCAATGCGGCAATGCCCTTCGAAACTCCGTTGATTTTCGAGCGCCACTTCTTCGCCTCTGAATAATATCTGGCTGCATTGGCATTCGCATCATCCCTGAGCGAAATCATGACCCGCATCAGTCAAGCCCCCTCGATTTTCGCAGAATCCTGACCATCGAATCAATCCTCGAATCCAGCTTGTAAAAGGGCTCGGTGACATAAAAGGTTTCCTTTGCCTTTATGAAATCATGAATCCGGTCCATGCTCGCAAAATAATTATCGTTCATGTCCCTGTGGCAGGATTCCATGTCACGGTAAACATGCCTCGCCATGAGGTTCCAGTTGCCCGAACCCATTGCCCCTGAAAGGAAATAAATGTGGGGATCCTTCTTTACTTTTGCACAGAAATTCTCCAGGAGCCTCTTTTTTGTCAGGTCGGCATGGAAAAAAGTCAGAACCTCCAGATTGTAACCGAATTTTTTGAAATCCATTTTGGGGCCATAACCCGTGATGAGACCCTCCTTCGCGAGGAAATCCAGCGAAGCCTTTATCGTCGCCTTGTGATAGCCGGTCTTGCGCTGTATGTGCCTTATGTTTGGAAAGACAGCCCCTTGACCAAGGAGTGCATTGAGAATGTTCATCCTGATTTCATCATCGTAACGCATCTGCAGAGCCAAGAAACCACCAGATAGTATTTTTTAACACTTATTTTATTAATTGATGTACTTTCAGGGCACTAAAAGCGCCCCACATTATATATAGCCGGGGCACACCAGTCATTACTGGAATAAGTTAATGGGGATCCAATCCTAGAAGTGAACCAAATGCACATGCAATCGGGAAATTGGGGTTAGGCTCACCAACCTGATTCTAAATCTAACCCCTTTCCCATCAAACTCCGCCACAGCCCGTGGCAGGGAAAAAACACTTAATGAAAAAGACGGCTCAACAAAGAACAAATAGCGAGGCACCGGGCAAGGGCAACAAATCAACAGGGAAAATTATTCCGCGCCGCTTTCTTTTTTCTTGGAGCCCGCTTCGGCTTTGCGGCGGCAGCAACTGGCCCCGAAGCAGCACCGGTGGGCGCAGAAACCTTGGCTTTTGCCGGAGCATCTTTTGCAGCCGCGGCTTTCAATGCGGCATCCGCTGCGCGCTTCTCCGACCACGCCTTCCACTCATCTTTTGTCTTGCAATCCATGTTCACGCACATTTCGAATGCGCGCCTACCTCCCGAAACCCTTATCACTGGCCTGCCACATTCGGCACAGAGCTTTCCAAGAGGGGAAATCTTGCCTTTCTGCGGCAAGGGATATGTGTTGGTGCACTTCGGGTAATTGGTGCACCCCAAAAAGTGCTTCTTGTTCCTGCTGATGAGCATGCGCAGCATCCCGTCGCACTTGTCGCACTTCCCTATTATCGAATCCTCCCTGAAGGCAGCCCTGAGCTCCGAGCCAATCTGATCCTTGTTCTGCATCAGGCGCTCGAGAATTGCATGCAGGAACTTCCTCGAATCAGAGACAACTTCCGGCTTTGCCTTTTTGCCCGCTGCAATCAGGTCCATTTCCTTCTCAAGTTCGGCAGTCATGTCAGGCTTCACCGCATCGACATCGTGCCTCTCAAGCGAATCAACCACTGCAAACGCGATTTTGTTCGGCTCTATCGCCTTCGAGCCACTGAGATAGTGCCTCGCATAGAGCTTCTGTATTATCGTGTGCCTCGTGCTCTTCGTGCCAAGGCCGAGGTCCTCCATGAGTTTTATGAGCGAGGACTGGCTGTAGCGCGAAGGCGGCTGAGTTTCCTTTTCGAGCATGTCAAGAGAAACCAATGCAGCCTTGTCGCCAATGGAAAGCTGCGGCAGGATGACCTCGCTTATCTCTGAATACGGGTAAAAGTCCTTCCAGCCCGCCTCGATTATTTTCTGGCCATGCGCAACAAAAGGCTCGTTGCCAAGGGAAATGTCAACCGAGAGGTTCTCTGTCACTGCATCATCAGCCAAAGTAGCCATGAAGCGCCTGCAAATGAGCTCGTAAATTTTCCAGTCCCTGTCACTGAGCTTCTGGCGCTCAACCGCGGCGACTGGGTAGATTGGCGGGTGGTCCTTTGTTTCCTTGGAGCCCTGCGAAGGCACCAGTGATTTCTTTGCGAGCAATGCGGAGGCCTCTTTGTAAAATTCCTGCACCCTCGAAACTTCCTGCACTGTAGCCCTCAGGTCAAGGCTCTTCGGGTAAACCGTGTTGTCCGTGCGCGGATATGATGTATAGCCCTGCTGGTAGAGCCTTTCCGCAATGTCCATTGCCTGGCCTGCGGAAAAGCCTATTGAGGTAGCCTGCCGGAGGAAATCCGTCGTGTTGAAAGGCGTCGGTCTCTTCAAAACCCTGCGCTGGCTCTTGATGTCAGTGACAATGCCGAAGGCCTGCCTGCACAATGCTGCCTTTTCAGCCTCGCTTTTTTCCCAGAACTTGCCCTTCCTGTGCTCGGCCTCGAACTTTTTCTTTTCCTTCTCGAAAACTGCCTTTAACTCCCAGTATTTTTTGGTTTTGAATGCGAGTCTCTCCTTTTCGCGGTTCACAATAATCGCAAGCGTGTTGTGCAAAACTATCCCGCCAGAACCACCGACAAAATTCTCGTTATCCTTTACTGAAATGTCAAAAACATAATCAGTTGTGGGCTTGCATTGTTCAATTTTCTTGATTTTTAAAAAAAGCAAATCAGAATCCGCAAAAGTTCGCAACTTCTGAATGGTGGATTGAGATAAATTTTTGTTTGTGCTTTCAATGAGCCTCGTGAGTTTTTGAATACCTATCCTTTGGGCATGGTGCCTTGGTAAATCAGCCCAAATTTCACTAATGCCAGCCTCTTTAATCGGCAAGCCATCAAAACCGCAACGGGTTATTGGACAAGAGCAATATTCTTCAAATTTCTCTAAATGCCGCATAGGGATTACATCTTTCAAAGTTGACAGGTTTTCTTTGCCTGAAACCTTGACTTTAAAGAAAAAACGCTCTTTGGAAAATTCTTGCCTCGGAAGATTTGAACGGTTTATTCCGCGCTCAATTGTAGCAACAACGCCAAGCATTGAAAGCAAGTAAACCAAATTTGAAGCCAGTTTTTCTGAAGCCGTGCAGCACATCAGCTGGCCACTCGTGGAAAAATTCCCGTCGCCCTCAAAATAGCCCCGCAAAAATTCAATCTTCTTTTCCCGCGGGAAATTGAAAACAAAAGCTGGAATTGCCTTTTCCCTGGCATTGTTCCCGATTTTAAATACGCAGTCCAAAACTCTGCTGAAAAGCGCCCCGCCAAAGTTAATGTGGGCACTGCTCTTCTTCAGTATTATACCCGGACTCTTGCCAAATACCTTCTTTATGCACCTTACAGCGTCATTCGCAAGGTCAATTTCATGCGAGCCAAAATCCAAACCGCACCCAGACTCGGATTTGCTACCTTCAGCCAAATAATAGCCCAAAAGTCTTGCCATCTCGTTCGTAATTTCCGTTTCTATTGGCAGGACCCATTTTTTGTCAGAACAACCTATAAAAGCATCCGGCAAAATAATGCAATCACCAGAAATTTCATTTACTTTAATGACTTTTCTTGAAGGCTCATCTAACTTTCCAAAGCCGTTCTCTAAAAAGAAATCAACATTATAATCCAGCAAACCCAAGTACTCACTGAGTTTTTTATAGTCGGCTTTCTTTTTCACGCCAGTTTCCCACTGCGAAACCGTAGAGGAAGGGAACCTTGTCTTGTAGACGATAAGCCCTTTCTCTATGCGCCTTGACCTCAAAAATTTCCGCCCCGCATCATTAAAAATCACGAATTTTTTGCTGAACGCCCCATAAACAAAGAATTTTTTGCGTGGCTGGATCTTTTTTAGCTCGCCCAAAATATTAATCGAATCAATTTCTGCAGAATTGAATACCTTTGGCGCAAGCAAAATGTCACCTTCCTTTAACTCCTCGCCAAACAAAATTTCAATCCTTGAATTACGTAAAACGAAAACTGAATGGCTATGGGTTATCCTCACACGACGCCCTGTTTCCAATTGCACTTCAATCAAACTACCCATATGCTTGTGCCTGACAGTGCTTGTTATCGGCTTGAACTCCATTTTCAAGGTAGAAGGATTGAAACTTAATGCTTCAAACCCTTTTTTCACGAAAAAAACTTCACAGGGACCGATTGTCCTTTCCAACTCAAGAGAATTTGACCCTACAAAGTCGCCAATCTTTTCCAAACCAACAATACCATCTGGGCCCTTAATGACAATTTCTTCGGCATAATCGACCGAAGGGGTCTGCACCCTTCCAACGCTCAAATAATCCTGCCCCAGTTTGCCTGAGACAAGTGAAAGGAAGCGGGTGAGCACCGCGCCCCAAATGAGGTCTATCTCCCGCCTCGAATCAGCACTGTCAGCGAAATTGTAATCCACTTCCTGCAGCTTCGAGAATGCATCGTCAAGGTCCTTCTTCGAGATCGCGGAAAAATACGCGCGCCTGATTTTCACGCCCGGATTCGTTTCCTTGATGTAATTCAATGCCTCAACCCCGATGCTTTCGCCTTCCCGGTCCGCATCAGTCGCAACTATCACCTCGCCAATGCCATTTGCAGTGGACCTCAGGGCGGCAACAATTTCCTTCGCGGTAGCGGAGTAAATGACTTCGGCATCGGTGAGCTTGCGCAGGTCCGTGCCAACCCACGGGCTGTACTTGGAAGGAAACTCCACATCGCTTATGTGGCCCGACAAGGGGAAAACAACGACATCATCATCCCCGCTCTTGAACTTGAATGCCTGCGCCCCGTTGAGACTGTACTGCGAGAAATTGTTGCCGGAAAGAATTGCCGCAATGCTCCTGCCCGCAATCGCCTTCTCCGCGACAATCATTTTCAGCATAGGATACACAAAACTGAAAAGGAATTTAAAAGGGGCGGCGTGAAAAGCAGTGTAAAACAAACAGCAAAAATTGAAAATTCAAACCAATTCCATAAATTCTTCCCTTGAAATCCCAGCCTGTTTCAATATTGAAAGAAGCGTGCCGGGCATAATAACATCGTGATTTGGGACAGTAACTCTCCTAAAAGGCTCTTTGGATTCCCTTAATATGAAATGGCTCCCTCTCTGATGGTCTACTTCAAAGCCAAGGCGACCCAAAGCCTTCACAACTTCATGCCAGAAATAACGGGTAATTTCATAAGGAGACGGCAGCAATTTCCACCTGACGGCTGAAAACTTTCTCTTCGGGGTGTTTCTCAATGCTTTCCAAGTAGCCCATTATCGCATCCTTTATATTCTTCATTGCCGCTATTTTGGTTTTGCCCTGCGAAATGCAGCCCGGCAATGAAGGCACTTCGGCTACATACCAACCTGAAGCCAAATCCCTTGCCAAAATGACTTTGTAATCCATGGTTATCACAAGTATAGTTGGTGCCATGATAATTTAAATCATGAAGTTCAAAAAGTCTACGACAAGTGAACAAAAAAAATAAATCAAATTTTAAGCAAAAAGTCAGGTCAAATAAAATACGAAACCAAGACAAGTTAATAACCAATTCACAATTTATTCTGCAACGAGAACGAAGGCAGCGCCTTTGACTTCTTCACTTCGGAAATTACGACAAGGGTCTTGATGTCGAGGACCCCGTCCATCGTGCCGAGCCTTTCAACGAACTTCTCCGCGCTGTCTAGGTCGGGCACGACCAACTGCGCGAAAATATTGTACTCGCCAAGCACCTGGTAAATTTCAGTGACATAATCAAGCTCGCGCAGCCTCTTTATGACATCCTTGTTCTTGGAAAGCTCTGACCTCATCTGGACAAAAATCGGGTTCTCGTAGCCCAAAGCCTTGAGGTTAAGGTCAGCCGTTATCGAGGAAATTATGCCGCGGCGCCTCAGGCGCTCGACGCGCTTCTTTATCGCGACATCGGTCAGCTGCACCTCGGCGGCAATGGTGCTGAAAGACGCCCTGCCATCCTCGAGGAGCATGCTTATTATCCTATTGTCAATCTTGTCGAGCGCTTCCACAAAAAAAACCCAATAAACCAAAAATGCAAAAAAACCAAAAATAAAGAAACACTTCTTTGGTTCAGCCAGGGGGCAAACCCGGGGCAAAAACCCTTCCTCAAAAAACAAACCATTTACAGGAAAAATGCAGCCTGCAATTAGCATTTCTAAAGAGAATGGCTTAAAAAGTTAATTTTCCTAAACAAATTTTTCCCTGGCTGAAAACCATTAAGAAATCTTCACAGGCAATCAAATAATGGCAGACGAGGACAAAACAATAAAGGAATCAATGCAGAGGATTGCTTTCGAAATACAGGATGCCGGGGCCACAAAATGGCAGGCAATGCACCTCATCAAGGAGCTGGAAGGCTTCGTGGGCAGCGAGCAGCAACTCAGGCGGAAGGCCTATGAGGCGATGGAAAAGCTGAACCCGGAGGCCGCAAAGACATTCCTATCTTTCGAGCGCCTCAGGGTTTTCACATCCGCGGGAAGGCGGGAGCCTTTCGACAGGGGGAACATAATCAAGTCCCTGCTGGCAGAGACAAGGGTGCCGCGCTCGGTCGCGGAGAAAATAGGTAGCGAGGTCGAGGACAGGATAAAGGACCTCAAGATTGAATACCTCAACACCCCGCTCATAAGGGAAATGGTCGGCCTGAAGCTACTCGAATACGGACACGAGCCGGTTTACAGGGAGTACTGCCGCATCGGAATGCCTGTTTTCGAGGTGAAGAAAAAGATTGAATCAGGGAATTTTGAGAACCCTGAAGTGCTTAGGGAATATGCCTGGCTTTCTGCAATAACCGGCAAGGCAAGGGAAATGCACTTTGACTCCATAATCCATGTATTCGCCCCGGAGGATTTCTGCACCAAAATCTTCTGCTGCACAGCATTCCTCGAGGGAAAGCCGGAAGACATGGCAATCCAGGCGGGAAAGCTTGACAGAAAATGCACCCTGCCGGCGGCTGCAATCGCACTGAATTATTCACTCGCGGCCGAATGCAGGGCGCAGAAAAAGCTGCCGGAAACCCTTGCTTTTTGCGACAAGGTTTTTTCACTGACAAAAGGCAGGAGGAATGCCGAACTTGCCCTCTTCAGCGATTATGAGTGGCGGGGCCTTTCAGAAACAAGGAAAAAGGCGGTGCATGCGTCAAAGGCTGCAATTGAAAGCGAACTGCAGAGCTTCCAGTTCCACCTGGCAGTGGACAGCAAGTACCAGCTCAAGTTGCTTGAAAAAAAACCCCACAAGCTTGTTGTGACCAACAATTACCGCGAGCGCGTTTTCCTGCACTCCGACCTCGTCGCGGCGGGACAGGGGGCAAAATCACTCCTTCTCTGCGCCGGAATCAACCTCGAAAAAATCCTGCAGCAGCCAGGGGGGGAAAAGGAATTTTTCCAAAGGCTGGATGAAGCATCAAAAGCCATAATTGGCCTCTCGGAACAGAAAAGGAAGGAGCTCCAGAAAAGGGGCTATTTCGAAAAGTGGATGGCTGAAGACACATCCACCGGGGTTTGCCTCTCAGGGCTCCTGAAGGCTTCAAAAGGAATGAATGAAAGCAGCCCGGAAAAGGCAGCGGAGGAAATAATAACGGCATTACAGAAGAAAGGCTTCTGCACAATGCACATGCCGAGCGCGAAAAGCGCAGCGGCATTCGGCATAATCGAAGGGCCGAGCGAAACACAGAAGATGCTCCTGCGCATGAGCCAAAAAGCGAGGAAAGCCTATGGATTCAAGTATTATGCCCCTGGGCCGAGAGAGGCTGACGCAATCCTCAACGAGGCGCCGTGCATCGAGATAAACTACGGCAAGGGGCAGGAATAGAACGACTGATTGGACCCAGGATTACATTACCTTGTCGTAGCTCTGCAGTATCCCGAAGCGGTTCATGTAGATGTATGTCTTCAGTGCCTCTATGAACGGGATAAGGAGGACAAGGGACAGCAGCAGGGAAAGTATGCTTCCGCCTGAGAGGAAATAATCGACGCCGAATTCTATCGCCTGCAGCACTAACATGGAGATGCAGCCGAACACAATGACCATGAGGAAATGCGCCGGGTGCTTCACGATGAAGTCCCAGCTGCTCAGCACGGAACTGCCTACCCCTTCCTCGTCAACCACAATTGCCTGCGGCAGGAAAAGGAATGAAGCTGAGGCGAGGAGCAGCACAAGGTTCACAAACACTACCGGAACGCCAAACCCCACGAGCAAAGAAGCGATTACTGCGGTGATAACCGTGAATGCTGCGAGGAAAACAAAATACTTTACAGCAAATTTGTCGATTTTTTCCCTGAGATAAAGGTGCATCTTGACATGGCTGAGGTCGTTCCTCACAGAGAAAACCATCAGCGAGACAAGGAGCGCATAAAAGAAAAGGAAAACAAGAACCAATGCGAGGAGGAGAAGCGAAACAACGGGGTGCTGCTTCAGGAAGCCATAATCAAGGAGAATGGTGCCTGAAGAAACAATCATGTTCGAGAGCCAGAAAAAAGGGAACACAAAAACCAGCAGCAGGGCAAAGCCAAATGCGGTGGTGATGTTGTTTGCGTATGACGAAAATGACTGCCTGAACATTCCCTTCCCCGAAAAAGAAATAGCGGGAAAAGTATTAAAATGCACTCCCGAAGGAAAAAACGCAAAAAAAACGCTAATCGCCAGCAAGGCGGCCCTCGAGGAACGTGCCCTTTGCAGCTACAACCTTCGCTTTTGCGAAAGAACCTAAGGGCGCATCATTGACAACAATTTGCTTGTAATTCTGGGTCCGCCCTAAAATGCCGCCTTTGCGGCCTTTTTCGGAGAAAAAAACCATGCCCTCCCAACCAACCACCTCACTGTTCCGTTCAAGGGAAATTTTCCTGCAGAGCATAGTGAGCGCCCTTGTCCTTTTCTTCACTTTCCCGCCATCAACCCGGCCGCCCATTTTTGCGGCTTCCGTGCCGGGTCTGGGCCCGAACCGGGAAATGTTAACGACATCGGGCTGCGTTGCCCCGATAATTCCAATTGTTTCATTGAAGTCCTCATCGGTTTCCCCCGGAAAGCCGACAATGATGTCGGTTGCAATTGTGATGCCTTGAACACCGCTCCGCAGGCGTGAAATCAAATCAAGGTATTCGCCGGGAGAATAGCCGCGCTTCATGAGCTTCAGAATCCTGCCGGAGCCGCTCTGCACGGGAACGTGAAGGAACCGGTAAAGGCGCGGGTCATTGAAAAGCGGCACCATACCCCGAAAAATCCGTTTCAGGTGCTGAGGATTCATCATCCCGATGCGCAGCCTGAAATCGCCTTCAATGGAAAGAACCCTGCGGAGAAGCTCCGGCAGGGAAGAGCCTATGTCAATGCCATAAGCGCCTGTGTCCTGGCCGGTAAGCCAGAACTCCCTTGCCCTGGAATTCTTGCATAGGTCGGCTTCAATGCGCGAAACTATTTCATCGACAGGCCTGCTCTTTATTTTGCCGCGCGCTAATTTTGTGCCGCAGAAAGAACAGCTGCTCGTGCAGCCGCTCGCAATTGGCACTATCGATATAAAAAGGTTTGCGGGAACGCGGCATGAAAGCAGCGAGGAGCCAGCAATTTCAATGCCCATGGCACTGGCAAGCTCTTCAATGCCCGGGCCAGCCTGAATTATTCCCCCTGAAATTTCAGATATGCGCCCGGCACTGACTTTCGTGAGGCAGCCAAAGACAACGAGCTTTGCACGGTTTTTCCCCGCTATTTTTGCAAGCTCCTTTATGCGCCTCAGCATGTGGTTCTCTGTGCGCTGCTTCACCGCGCAGGTATTGATTACAATGACATCGGCTTCTTCCAAGGATGAAAGCTCAAAGCCATTTTCAGCAAGAAACCCTTTTGCGGATTCAGTTTCAGCGCCAGCCATTGAGCAGCCATAGCCCTCGACAAAAGCCCTCATGAAAACACCGGCATAAAACCAATTAGCAAAAAAAGCACCAACTGCCAAAAGACGGCAGGAAAAGGCAAAAAGCCAAAGTCATTTTTGGCCATGACGCCCCGAATCACGGAGCCTTTTCCTGTGTTTCGGTGCGCTCAATCAGCATTCTCGCAGCCCATGCACCCAGCCCGGCAAGAGCAAAGTAAATGAAAGACGAGGACAGGAAAAGGCCCCAGTAATTTATGCCGGAATTATACTTATCAAGGAAGTCACTGAAACTGACCCCGCCGAAATAATACTGGTTCATCATATAATAGAAAACCGCAGCGTAAAACGCGGCATAGGACGCAATAAGGAGCAGAACAGGGAAAATGTAACCGAAAGCTTTCCCGAAACCCGCTTCCTTTGTGAGCCAGTCCAGACCCATGTACACGAGGAAAAAGCCGGCGATTGGCAGCAGCCACAGGGAATAATCTAGCCGGTAGAAATCAACCGGGCCAGTGAGCCACTTTGAAAGGCCTGCGCCTGAGCCGAGAATGCTGAGGCAATATAGCGCCGCATAAACAAGGAGGAATGAAACCACAAGCTTCAGTTGCTTTGCCATGGGAACCAATTAATGCTCCCCGCAATCGGTTTAAAACAATTGTGATTTGCCTCGCAGGATGCCGGCAATTTAAATGGCTGGCCGACCAATCTGTTTAAAACAATTCAACGCCAAATCATTTTACATGCGGGAAAATGAAAACGAGCCGGGGATAGAACTCCCGTGGATAGAGAAATACAGGCCTGAAAGGCTCAAAGGCGTGGTCGGCCACAAGGACATAACTGCGAGCCTCGAAAGCTACGTGAAAAAAGGCACGATGCCAAACCTCATGTTTTCTGGGCCCGCAGGCGTAGGCAAGACCAGCTGCGCGGTTGCAATGGCAAAGGAGCTTTTCGGCGAGAGCTTCCAGCAGAACTTCCTCGAACTGAATGCCTCGGACGACAGGGGGATTGATGTCGTCAGGGAAACCATAAAGGACTTCGCGAGGACGCTCGCATTCGACTCGGGATTCAAGATAATTTTCCTGGACGAGAGCGACGCCCTCACACAGGACGCACAGCAGGCCCTGCGCAGGACAATGGAAAAATACTCGCGCACATGCCGCTTCATACTCTCCTGCAATTACTCCAGCAAAATCCTAGAGCCGATACAGTCGAGGTGCGTCGTGTTCAGGTTCAGGAACCTCTCTGCAAAGGAAATAAGCGGCAAGCTCAGGGAAATTGCTGAAAAGGAAAAGCTGCAAATAGACGAAAAAGCCCTTGATGCGATTGTGTATGTCGCGGACGGGGATTTGAGGAAAGCGACAAATGTCCTGCAGGCAGGCGCCTCACTCGGGGACAAGGTAACGGAAAAATCTGTTTATGACGTTAGCTCGAGGGCTAGGCCGGAGGAGATAAGGCAGATGATACAGCTAAGCCTCTCCGGAAAATTCCTCGAGGCACGCGGTGCACTTGACAAGCTGATGTACGAGCACGGCATGAGCGGCGAGGACATAATAGTTCAACTGCACAAGGAGCTAGTTTCAATGGACGAGAATGAAGTGCCCGGAAAGGAGAAAATAGAGCTCCTTGACAAGGTCGGGGAATACAATTTCAGGATGGTTGAAGGCGCGAACGAAAGGATACAGCTCGAGGCCCTGCTCGCGCAGTTCATGAAAAGAGGATTGAAATAGCCCCGGGCCAGAAAACCGCCAGAAAACAATGCAGCACGATCCCTTTGAGGCGGGCATCGGGAATATGGCATTAACCGGCCACACAATACTAGGTGCGCATAGCAATTAATGTTCAACCGCATTGAGAATAGAATGATGCGGAACAACCATAACCGTCATTTTTGCACGTATACATTCCAACATCATAACCCTGGCAATAGTTGCCTGGCGCATCATAATATGCCGGATCAACGTCACAACCAGGGCCGCATTCTGCCACTATGGCATTAGCACTTGAGCTGGCGCGCATTTTGAATTTCGCACCGCAATTTGAACTGCTGCCAATGCAGCTGTAAAAATCATAATTCCCGCCTGCAGCCAACAAAACGGCATTCCCGTTAGTGGGCCCCCTGCAACTCCCTGAAAGGGCTGGCATCGAAGCGCACAATGCAACGGCACGGGAATAATTTGAGGAGTCACTGTATGCAAGAGTAAATGCGGCGGTGCAATCAGGGTAAGTCCCTCCGCAATTGTATATTGCATAACCGTATGTGTCTGCCAATAGCGCTATCTGGCGCGAGGTTGTGTCAGTGCGTGCGGTGCACGCAGTGGGGCCGCTTGAGCGCTCTTCAGCAGCATCGAGAAAGCATTGCCAGCCGGCCCTGTCCAGCATGTCAGGGTCACCGGGGTCTCCGGTGACAGGGGGGCTGCCACTCGGACTGGCACCGCCGGAATCACCTTCAAAAGCAGCCCTGATGTAACTCGCGCTGCATTTCGGCGAGGTTCCGTCGCAGATGTAAACCTTGCTGCCCATTATGGCAACGCCGCTGTCTCCGCCGCAGCGCGTGTCCCCGTCAAGCGTCGCCTGCTGGGCGCAAAGCGAATTGGCAATCATGTTGTTGGCCTGGCCGCTGCCCGCGGATGTTATGGAAAGCAGCAGGGCGAGGACAACGCCACCCACTACAACCGCCCCGCCGACAATGAGCAGGTACTCAAGAGAAGCCTGCGCGGGCAAAAGCCTTCTGGCTGCCATACGGCAAAAGATATGGTTTAACCTGTTAAAAAGAATTGCATTATACCCAAAACAGCCTTTTCCTTTTCTTGGAAAGATCTTGTGCCCAAAGGGCACGAGACCTCGTCCCCGAAGGGGACAAGGAAAGTAAAAAGGCTGGCGACAAAATGTTTGGCAAAGAGAGAAGAAAAAAATATTTCATTGCCAAACCTTTTGAAGAAAGAGAACAGCTTACGCAAAACACCATGTGCATTACAAAAGAATTATTCCGCAAAAGGTTAACTGTGAAAGCCCTTTGCAAGATAGCAAAAGTTTCGCCTACCACCATGAGAGAGCATTTGGCGGCATTAGAAAAATCGGGATTAATTTACAAAAAAACAACTAATTACCACGGGAATTTATGGGCAAAAGTCAGCTAATCGCTTTTGATGGGTTGCATCGTCTAAAATTTTGCTCTGTTTTATCCAATAATTAATGGGAATAGAAAGCCGTTTGGAGATATAAGCAAGTGCAAGATCAAAACTGGAAAAACTCAAAGAAGTCTTTGAAAAGGAGTCCCGCAAAGTCTGACGGACAACCCAGACACCAAGTGGTACCCTGTAATCCGCCCCGATTTCCCTGAAAATTATCGCCGAAGCCTGCCGCCTCTTTGCGAGGAGGTACTCGCAAACCGCAAGCCTCGCCGCATAATATGCCCCGGCGACATTGTCAGCATAGCCCTTGCGGCCCGCGTAGGTTTCATAATCCGAAATAATGCTCGGCTCGCTGGCCCCTCCTGTCCAGACGCCACCCGGCTTCCATGCTTCGAGCTGCTCAAATGACCACTCGCGCGGCAGAAGCAGGACAAAAAAATGGTTATCCAGGTAATGGGACTCGAACAAAAGGATTTCATTCATGGATGGAAAATGCTTGACGCGCTCCTCAAGGATATAATCCGAGAGATTGGAATCGACAGCGGTTATCGACCATCTCGTGGGGGTAAGCCTCCTGCGCTTCCTTATGCCGAGCACACCTGCCGAAAGCAGCTTATGAAGCTGGTTCACTCCAATCCCTTTTGAAAAAAGCTCCTGCATCGCCACCGCGGCTTTCACGTCCCCGTCTGAAACGAGGGAATCGATGCGCGGGTCGACCTTCACGTTTTCATTGTTCGAAATCCTCTCAAGGTCGGCCTGCGGCCCCATCGGCGCAAAGGAATCCGAAAAGGAAACATCCAGCACAGGCTTTGCCTTGAGCTCGACCTCGACATCAACCGGCTTTGATGCCATTACAAGCTCCTGCAGGCCAAGCAGTTCATAGGAAGGGCTGGCCGCGCTTTCAGCATTGAAATATGCCTGGCTCCTCACGAGCTGCTGCCTGAAGGAAATGACCTCCTGCTCCGGCATTCCGAACCACCTGTCCGAATCATCCAGGAGCCACGCGTCCTTCAAATGCTCTGTCGGCGAAAGCGGGGCAACGCTAACTTTCGGGTAGCCGTGGCGCGAAACAAAAAATCCCGGAGGGGAAGAGCCTGAAAATGAAAGGCCCTGGATATTTGAAACCGTTTTATCGTAAACCGCATGCTTCTCCAGGATGAAGCAATTGGAGCCGCACCATAGCCTGCCCTTGCACCTGACGCAAACCTCCGGGGACGGATTCAGTTTCGCGTGCATAAAAATAATTGGGAGGGACGGATTTTAATGCATGCAGGGCAAATGCCCGTATTGTAAATTGCGAGTTCACACTGCAATTCCGCTGCGCATTGCCTCGGCTGCAATGCTGTGGCTGTTGCCCTGCTTTTCCCTGAGTTCGGCTATGGTATAGCAAATCATCTCAAGAGGATAGTCCTCTTTCCAGGCCGCATAAAGGCCAGCGGACCGCTTGTGGAATGGCTGGCCTACAAAATCATCCGAGACAACCAATATGTCAAAATCACTGTATTCGCCGAAGTCTCCCCGCGCCCTGCTGCCAAAAAGAACAAGCTTTTCCAGCTTGACAAGCTTGCCCGCGCCCTGCTTGAACCTGCGCGCCGCCTCAATGTTCAGACCTGCTTTTTGCACCAAGCAATCACCCTTCAGCAGCATTCAATGCGTCAGCCGCGGCCTGTCCCATCACAGCGCCGCCGATTTCCGCTTCCGCATCAGGGTAACGGGAAATCGTGTAAAATGAATTCAGGATTCCGCGCCCCTGAATCACCTCTTTCGGCGCACCGGCTTTCCTCGCCAAAAACTGCAGATCATGAACCCTGAAAAGGCCAATGCCTTTGGCGATGCAAACCGCCTTCAGGGCTTTCTCTGCAGCCTGCTGGGAAACGAATTGCGCCCAGTCAAAAGAGCCAAATTCGAGCGAGTGCCTCGCGTAAGCCAAATCTTTTTCAGCCCTTTCAAGCCACTTGGCTGAAACTTCTTTTTCACTAATCATAAATAACAATACCTCTAAAACCACTATAAAATACTATTTTTTGAAAGGCAATAATAGGCAAAATAAACGCATTTCAGGCCAATAGACCAACAGGAATCCAGCCAAAGCCAACCATTTTTATTGCTTCTTCAGGCAAATCAATAGGTGCTTATGATTGGCCACGTTGTCCTGGAGTTCCCCGACGGGGCGAAAAAGGAATACCCTAAGGGCACAACCGCAAGGGAAGTCGCTGAAAAGATAGGGCCAAGGCTCGCAAAGGAAGCGCTCTCGGCAAGGCTGGGGGAAAAGACAATTGAAATGGGAAGGCCAATCGAGGAGGGCGGGAAGTTCAGGATACTCACCTGGAACGACCTTGAGGGAAAGAAGAGCCTTTGGCACAGTGCCTCGCATGTGCTCGCTGAAGCGGTCACCTCACTGTTCCCTGAAGCCAAGCCGACAATAGGCCCCGCGATTGAAGAGGGCTTTTATTACGATTTCTTTGTTGCGAAGCCTTTCACGCCTGAGGACCTCGGGAAGATCGAAAAGAAAATGATGGAAATCGCGAAGGGAAAGAAGGAAATTGTTCGGGAGGAATACGGGAAAAAGGATGGCCTCGCAAAGTTCAGGGACAACAGGTTCAAGCAGGAGCTGATAGAGGAATTCTCCGAAGCCGGGGAAAAGATTTCAATTTACTCGCAGGGCGGATTTTATGATTTGTGCGAAGGCGGCCATGTCTCGAACACGGAGAAAATAGGCGCGGTGAAATTGCTCAAGGTTTCATCCGCATACTGGCGCGGAAATGCGGAAAATGAATCATTGCAGAGGATTTATGGAATCGCATTCCCTAAGGAATCAATGCTCGGGGAATACCTGAAGCAGAAGGAAGAGGCTGAAAAGAGGAACCACCTCAGGCTCGGAAAAGATTTGAAACTGTTCTCGATGCATGCAGAAGCGCCTGGAACAATATTCTTCCATGAAAAGGGCGCTGCGATATGGAACAGCCTCGTTGATTTCGGGCGCAGGGAGCAGGCAAAGCGCGGCTACAGGGAGGTCATAACGCCACTAATAATGAAGAAGGAACTCTGGCTCAGGTCAGGGCACTGGGACCACTACAAGGAAAACATTTACTTCACCAAAATCGACGACGAGGAATATGCGGTAAAGCCGATGAACTGCCCAGGCCACATCCTGATTTACGGCAATGAAAGGCATTCCTACAGGGACTTGCCCATACGTATTTCCGAATTCGGGGTTGTTCACAGGCACGAGCTCTCAGGCGTGCTGAATGGCCTGCTCCGCGTGAGAAAATTCACACAGGACGATGCGCACATTTTCTGCACACCGGGGCAGATAGAAAGCGAAATAAAGGGGATAATGGAACTCATGGACCTTTACTACAAAACCTTCGGGTTTGAATACTGCATTGAACTCAGCACAAAACCGGCAAAGGCAATGGGCTCGCAGGAAATGTGGGACAGGGCGGAAAGCGCCCTGAAAAAAGTCCTGAAGGACAACGGAAAGGAATTCAGGATAAATGAAGGGGACGGGGCATTCTACGGCCCGAAGATAGATTTCCACATAAAGGATTCCCTTGGAAGGAGCTGGCAACTCGGGACAATACAGCTCGACTTCCAGATGCCGGAAAAATTCGGGCTTGCATACATTGACAGCGATGACAGGGAACAGATGCCGGTGATGCTGCACAGGGTAATCTTCGGGTCAATGGAAAGGTTCATCGGGATTCTGATTGAGCACTACGCCGGGGCATTCCCATTATGGCTCTCGCCAGTGCAGGTTAAAGTCATCTCAGT
>CABMIU010000032.1 GCA_902386385.1 uncultured archaeon | reverse complement strand
TCAGTAATGACCACGATGTTCGCGAGCTCCTGCAGCACCTTGAGGTTTGAATGCACCCCGGCGTGCCGCGTGAGCTTCAATGCCTCTTCCCTGTTCACAATCAGGATTTCGACCCTGCCCGTGAGTTCCTTCAGGCCTTCAACGCCAAGGCATAATTCCATCTGCCCGGGGTTGAAAGCGATTTTCGCCCCGATTTTTCCCGCATGCTTTGCAACCCTCGTGAGAAGCTCCTTCTGCCCGTGAAGTGAAGAGATGTAAAGCCACTTCGCATTGATTGAATTCCAGTTGATTTTTGCCTTTGAGAGGCCGTGCGTCGCCCCCGAAGAATAGGTCAGTATCACCCTGTCACGGCCGAACCCCGTGAGGATTACGGAATACGCTGTCCGCATTCCATCGACCTTGGCCGCATTTTCGGAGTGCACCTTTTCCCTGTGCAGCTCCTCAAGGATTTCATCGCCGTTTTCGTCATCACCAACTGCGCATGCGATTCCAGCCCTTAAGCCAAGGCGCGAGAAAGCAACCGAAGTGTTTGTAGCCCCGCCGCCGGTTGAATACTGCAGGTCATCCATTTCGACCTTCGAGCCCGGCCTCAGCTCCAGCTCACCCTTGTGCATCAGGCCGCGGGGAAGGTAAGCGAAAACATCCCGCGTCGCCGAGCCGACTGAAACAACATCGAGCTTCCCGAACATAGGCAAAACAATGCATTTCAAATATTTAAACCCGACCCCGGCTTGCCCTAAAGCAAATGAAAATGGTGGCTTAGGGGTGATAAAAAGACTTTATTGCAAGTGCATGGCAGAGTTAATATTTATTCAAAATTTTTCGCAGTTCTTTTAAGAATTCTTTAGTGTCCGCAAAATAATTTGGATATGCTTTTTCAAGTTCTTTAGCTGAATCAACCCCGACAAGAACTACATCGTATTGCTTTTCCCCATGGTGTTTTTTTTCTGCGGCATTATAATCTTCAATTGCTTTAGTTTCTTCCCCGTCTTTATAGGCTGTAACTAAAAGATTTTTTTCTGCAAGATTTAGTTCTAATAAGAAATATTGAACGTGTTTTTTTTTCTTGGAATTTTTATTAATATCCTCACTTTCTGCACTCCAATTTTTCATTTTATTTAATCCCGCGGTCCAAATTTCCAGCCTATTTACTAAATTTAACTCGTTTTCTTTTTTCTTAATTGAAAGATAAAGCTCTTTTTCATCAGTCGGGGTATTGGGGACTTGAGGGCACTTTTCAATTTGAGCAAATGCAGAACTTAATAATTTAAAAAATTCATTCCATTCCTCACTCCCTTCGTTTGTTTTTATTGCCTGTTGAGTAATAAAACCAACGACTTCGACCGCCGTTGCCCATAGGTGCTGTAATTTTGACCTAAACTGGAGTTCTACAAGCAAACCATTGTACGCTTTTTTTCCTTTATCGCTATGGTAAGCATATACTATGTGAAAACTTCTATATCCATCATTCTTTGGTTTGGTAATGTAATCATTTATTTTAACGGCCTTATGCTTTAGATTGCCCTTTTGATAATGCAGTTCATATAATTGCTTTGCAAGCATTACGTTTGGCATTATTGCCCTGCACCCCCCGATGTCCTGCATTTCAAAAAGAGTTATAAGGTTTTTACGGTTAGAATATTGCCTGGTAAGCTTGTAGATGATTGCAGGAACCCGTTTCAATCTTTGGGCAGTTAGCGCATTTTTATCTACTTTTTTTGCTTCCCCTTTTAACCTCACTTTGAATACATGCATCGGGTAACTGTGTGCCCCTCTCCAATTGTCCAGAATTTTTGTAGCTTCGTCCAATTCTTCCCGGCTTGGCGAAGGCTGTTTTTTTATAAGAGTTCTACCTGCATTGTTTACTTCTGTTTCAGAATAGTTCGGTTTTATCCATTTCATGCCATAATTTAGCTGCAATAGGTTTAAAATCAAATTTGCGCTATTATACATGATAATCTATTTTTGCCTTAAAACCAAATAAAACTAATTTATAGGCTATTTTAATAAATCGTTATGTTTAATTAAATTAAGCATATTTGATTTTGCGCATTGGGGCTGGTGGCGAGTTGTTTTTGGCATTTTCTTGTTTGCCTTCTGAAAAACCAACCTTTAAATACTGCCCCGCTTTCTTATACATCAAAACCCCTTTTCGGGGAGAGGTGTTCTCATGAGAAACATTGTCATTTCCGTGGCGGCGCTCGCCATGGCTATTGTCCTTTTCGGGGGCATTGCCCTCGCGGAGGGAACAGGCACGCAAGCCGGTGACGGCTCTGCCAGTGCGGCACCAGCGTTGGTTTCAGCCAATGATGTGGTGGCAAAGGATGCATCAGCGGCTCCTGCAAAGGAAACCGCGAAAAAGACTCCAATCCAGTTGGCAAAGGAAAGGCGCGATGCCGTGCTGAAAGCGGCTGCGGAAAAAAGGCAGAATGCAATCGAGGCAGCAAAGGACAGCCGAGAAAAGGCTCTTGCAGCAAAGCAAGGGGCGAAAGCGGTTATAACCGCAAAGAAGGAAGAGATTAAAGATGAAATAAAAGCAGACCTCAACAGGCTTAAGTCAGCGGCCCCAGAAGACAAGAACACAATCCTGGGCGAAATAAAGGACGCGAAAAAGGAACTCAAGGAAACCGTCAAGGAAGCGAAGGCAGATGTCAATGCCGCGAAGGAAGGGGCGAAAGCGGCAAAGGACAACCTCGGCCAGCAGATAAAGCAAATCAACCAGGAAGCGAAGGAAGCCAGGAAAACGATACAGGAAGAGCGGAAGGCTCAGCGTGAGGCCGCTTTAAAAGCGGCTGCGGAAAAAAGGCAGAAGGCAATCGAGGCCGCAAAGGCCGCACGCGAAAAGGCGAAAGGGAAAGCAAAGCCTGCAGTGCCAGCAGCACCGGCAACTGCTGATGCGAATTCCGGGGCCGCGGCCGCGGCTTCGGGCCAATAAAATAAAATTATTTTTTTGCGGCCCCGCAAGGGGCCCAAAAACTATTTTTTTTATGGCTTTTTCCTGTTGCTCTCCAAAATTGCTTCTGCCCTGAATGCCCTAGATTTCTGTTGCCAAAATAATCCTTGGCAGTAAATGGCTTAACTTTTTGCAGTGATGCTGAAAGTATGAATATAAGGATTTCCAAGCATGTCTTTTTTAATAATTTCTGAATTTTTGGGGGAAATTATTGTGAAGTTGAATTCGGTTCTATCCATACTTTTGGCATTTGTATGCCTCGCGGCTTCGGCAGCGGGCCAGAGTTCTATTGGTTACGCTCATGACCAGAACGGCAGCTTAAATGTAATGGCAATTTCTGATGCAAACGGCTTGCCGGTTTCCGGCGCGTTTGTGTCTGTTGCGAGGCACTTCAATTCCATGCTTGTCCCTGTTGCTTATGATTATACTGCTTATGGCAGGTCTCATTTTTCCCTTGCTGCTGGCATTTATGATGTGAACGTGTCAAAGCAGGGCCTGAAGAGTGCTTTTTTCAATGATGTGAATGTTGTTTCAGGCTCTGACACCAATATTGTTGCGCGGCTTGCTGACAGCAATGATTTGCTTGCTGACCGCAATTTCGGCACTTTGATTGTGTGGGCGAATGATATGAATGCAAATAAGCGATTGTCTGTGACTGTCACAGTATATGTTGGTGCCGGGCAGGTTGTTGGATTCAGTTCTCCTGATGGCACAATACCTGCGACATTCAGGTTATCCCCAGGGGCATATAAAATGAAGGTGGAAAAGGGCGGGTTTTCCACTTATTCAGCAATGATTTCTATTTCCGCGGGAAGGGATACGAATGTTGAAGTGTTACTCGCCCCTGCAGCTGGTGACAATTGCAGTGATTCGGATGTCACTGCCCAATATCCGGACGGCAGGAACATATTTGCAAAGGGTTCTGTTACTGGGACAAGGGCACTGTATAACCCGTATACTGACTATTGCCAGGGCAATTCAGTTGCCGAGTATTACTGTCACCTGACAAGTATAGGGGATGTATCCCTAGATATAATCCCGTGCCCAAACGGGTGCGTTGATGGCGCCTGCAATGCAGCGCCAGTTGTTGTCCCGGCGGACCAGAACGGCACGTTGAATGTCCTTGTGAAATATGACAGTAATTCTGCCCAGATTTCTGGTGCTAGGGTTAGGCTTTCGTGGTTTGATGGAAATGTGTTGCGTTTGGCATATATGTTCTCGAATAATTTTGGGCTTGCTTCGATGAATCTTGGCCCGGGCCAGTATGACCTGAATGTGTCGAAGCAAGGTTTCATTGGTTCATTGCTTTCCGATGTCAATGTGGCGAGTGCGAGGGACACAAATGTAACGGTTTCCCTGAAACCTGTTCAGGTTCAGAACGGCTCTTTGAGGGTGTTTGTGGTGGACTGGAGCAGCTCAGCCCCAATTCCTAACGCAAGGGTTTCAGTGAAGAATCCGCAGGGGGCATTGCTCTTCAGCAAAACCACTGATGCCAATGGCACAGCGGTTTTCGATGGCATTCTTCCTCCTGCAGCATACAATGTCGAGGTCGTGTACCAGAATTATGAGCCATCAGCAGGAATGATTTTGGTGCAGCCAGGGCTTTGGAGCGCATTAGGGTTTTCAATGAAGCCAAATGTCCTTCCAATCAAGCTGTCGCTTGTTGCTGACCTCAATTCTGCAAATGAGAACCGCGCAGGAACATGGGGTATTTTCAGGCCTGGAATCGGGAATGCAAATAAAATCCCGAATGACTGGCACTGGAAAGCAATCCTCACCTTAGACAAAGCAAGGGCAATAAAGTCAATAACAATGAAGCACAATGTTTATGGCGAAGGGTGGTCAACTGCATGGAACACTATGGCCTATGGCAAATACCTCTATCCTTTGGTAGTGCTGAAGGATCTTAACCAACTCAACACAGCATATGGCCAAAGCTTCGGGCCTTACAGCAATGGTACGCTTGTGCTTGACCTCTATGGCCAGGTTGAAACAGGGCGCTTTTATGGAGGAACCCTGACAGTGGCATTCACTGACGGCAACAGCGTGAGCGCGAAAGTTCCTGTCTCACGCACTGTGCCGATTTCAAAACAGCAATGATGCCCCTGCACTATTCAAAAGTCCGGCGTGGAACGAAAGTTGCGGCTGTTTTTTTTCTTTTTAGTTAGATTTAAATTTTCCCGCTGCCTATTCCATACACTTCCTTTTGGGGGTTGGTTCGCTTGAAGGTCGCAATAAACGGTTTCGGAAGGATTGGAAGGCTCGTGCTGCGGTGCGGGCTGGCAGAGAAAGGGGTGGATTGGGTTGTAAACCATCCGCAGGGCATTGACAGCGCGATGCACCTGCTGAAATATGACTCGGTTTATGGCCGGTTCCAGGGCGAAATAAGGAAGGACAACGATTTTCTGGTAGTGAACGGGAAAAAAGTGAAGGTGCTTTCCCTCAGGGTCAAGCCTGAGCAGCTCCCGTGGAAAGACCTTAAAGTTGATGTAGTGGTTGAAAGCACAGGCGTCTTCAGGGGAAAGGACGATGCGGGCGGGCACATAAGGGCCGGGGCGAAAAAAGTGGTTATTTCGGCTCCCGCGAAAGGCGAGATTGAGAGCTTTGTCCTCGGCGTGAACACCGGGAACGGAAAACTGGACCGGAGCGCCGATGTCATTGACAATGCATCGTGCACGACGAATTGCCTCATGCCCGTGCTCAAGGTGCTGCAGGACAGCTTCGGCATCAAGAGGGGATTCATGACCACGATACATGCGTACACCCATGACCAGAATTTGGTCGACGCGACCCACGAGGACCTTCGCAGGGCCCGCGCTGCGGCACTGAACATAGTGCCTACAAAAACAGGCGCATCAGAAGCCGCGGCGAAAGTGCTTCCGGTGCTGAAGGGAAAAATCGACGGCAAGGCGATAAGGGTTCCTGTCGCGTGCGGCTCGCTTATTGACGTTACAGCAGAGCTGGATAAGCCGGCAACGCCGGAGGAAATAAATGCGGCGATGAAGGTGGCTTCGCAGGGCGTGCTGAAGGGAATACTGGAATACTCTGAAGAGCCGCTAGTTTCAACTGACATAATAGGCAACAGGCATTCCGCGGTATTCGACTCGAAGCTCACAAAATCCATCGGCGGCAACCTCGTGCAGGTCGTTGCGTGGTATGACAACGAAATGGGCTACTCGCAGCGCATCGTGGATTTGCTGAAGCAGCTGAAAGTTTGATGAAAAGTTTGGCGAGAAGCTCAATGCAGGAAGTTCAGCAACCCAAAAAGGACCCCTCGCCATTTATGGCGAGGTTTTTGCTCGGGGTTCTTTTTCCGTTGACGGCCTTACATGAGACCCCGCGGGCTTTAGCCCGCGGTGCTCAGCTGCCCAGAAAGGGCTGCTCGCATCTATGGCTCCGAATTTGTGCGTATTGAATTTTTGTGCGTGTTGAATTATATTTAAAAACATATAGCTTCCATCATTGCACCAATGTCGTTTCTGCGCACAGTTTTTGCATTGGCTTTGTTGCTCTTGTTTTTTGGTTATGCGTCCGCCGCGTATGTGAAGGTCTCTGCAATTGGCGGCCCGTTTGTAACAGATTCCAATATCCTTGTAGCGGTAAATGTTTATGACAACAACGGCGCGGCGAAAAACAACGTTGACCTGAACACCTATGTAATCAGCAGCGCCGGCACCGAGAGCAACCTGGAATATTCCGGCAGCGTGCAGGGCCTAATTTTCAGGAATGACATCAATTTTTCAAGCGCGGGGGATTACAACATTGTCGCGGTTGACCTCAATGACAACGTGAGCGCAAACGTCAGGATAAAGGTTTCAACGGTAAAATCCGTGACAGTTACCTTCAACAACCATAATCCCCCTTTCGACAAGACAAAGAGCGAGGACATAAATTTCACCTTGCGCAGCAGGAATGCTGCAGGCTCGGACCTTAACCTGATGCTCACTGCCCGCCTTGTTTCCGATTCGAATGGCGGGGTGGCATCGCATTCATTGGATGTGAATGCTAACGACGTTAACCAGAACCGGTTCAACACCGCAGGGCTTTCACAGGGGCTTTTTTATCTGGATATAAATAATGGCTTGGCTTCTTTCCCTGTCCCGGTGTTCACCTACAAAGGCTTCCAGGATTTGCAGGACGACTCTAACAATTCCGGCACGGTTTACGGGCCGAGCGGAATCATCAACATTGTCGGAAAGGTATCGAATTTCGACCAGAACGTGAACCAGGGCATAAGCAGCGTAACCGTGACAGTCAGGGACCCTGAAGGGGACACGACAACGCTTTCGTCTTCCGCCTGTGACGTCAATTCGCGCGCGAGGTGCCGCTATACGCTCCCAAGCGACGCAAATTCAGGGGATTATGTGGTTACGACGAGCATGGTTGTCGGCGGCGACACAGTGACCGTAAAGAGGACCTTTTCAGTGAAGACCTATGAGCTGAAATTCTATGCGATGAGCTTTTCGGGGGGCAATTCAGGCAAGGAAAAAATGCCCAGCGTTTACCCCATGAATACGGACGTGAATTTCGAGGCGCACTTTGTCAAGACCGTGGATGACAACGAGCTTTCAGGGGACGCGGACCTCAACAAAACATTCTGCCAGGACTCGAACATTGCCGTGACAATACAAAAAATGGGCAGCACTGATGTTAATGAGGCATCCAGCAAAGCGGTAAGGTATGACGTAAACAGCTCGAATTTCTGCAACGTGAAAATAAGGTCGCCGAATGAGCAGGGCACGTTCATTGTCACAGCGATTGCCCGCTACGGGAACGAAACCCTCAGGAGGAGCACAATTCTCACGGTGCAGAACTACCTGATTTTCCTCCAGCCTGTGTCTCCAAGCACTTATGACCCGACAACCCCCACGGGCAAGTTCGGGTTCTACAAGGGCGAGAGCATTGGCTTCAAGCCGAATTATGTCGACCTCAATGGAAGCATGAACCCGCGCATTGTAAGGGTTTCCGCATTCAGGGCCCTGCAGGGCTCAACCCCGATAACGATATACAACCTGAACACTGCCGACAACAACGTCACCTGGGATTCCGACAAGAATATAATAGTGCTCAGCGCAGCCTCGGCGAACCGCCTTGCAGGCGGGTTTGTCCCGATTTCAGTCACTGTCGACGTGAACAATGCAGCCGGTGCCGACAACAATGGCATGACCGCATTCGGGATGTTCAAGTTCAACGTCCTCAACCTCACTGCAGTACTTGCCTCTGGTGCCGCAGGGACCACGAAGAGCAACGAATTCGGGCCTCCCTCGGTCTCGCCGGATGAGAATATTTTCATTAAAATCCTTGCTGTCACGGGCAACAATTCAGGCGTCTCAGGCGCTACAGTTAGCCTGCTCTCCATGAGGAATGTCGACACGTGGACCGAAATAGATGTTTCAAGCGTGCCTTCAAAGCTGACCGATGAGAATGGCCTCGCGGTGATGAACATCGGCACCCTGCAGCAGCATGGCCTCGGGAGCGGGGGGTACTTCACGGAATTCCAGGTTGCCACCACCGATGGCAACACAGATACCGTTGAAACGTTCTTCGAGAGCAGGCGCTTTGTTGTTTTCCTACAGCCGCTTGACCGCGAATCAGGCACCCAATGCAGTTTCCTGCAGGGCTTCAGGAAGGACCAGAACGCGAGCTTCCTTGTAAGGGCATTCAATCCAGCCCAGGGATTCGGGGCAGGCGACATCAATGTCGCTGTTGCAAGCATCAGCAACCCAGTGAACCTGATGTTCTTTGGCAGCATGAGCAAGCCACAGTTCCCGCCTTCAAAAGTCCTGAATGTAAATTATGACGTGAACAGCCATTATCTTTGCTCGGTGCGGATGGGCCAAGGCGATCCTTCTGACAAGAATTATACGATGATAACGCTCCGCAAAGGATTGGATTCGAACTGGGCAACGGGAATGTACAGCCCGATGGTAAGCATTGTCGGCACGGATGCGGGTTACTCCGGTTATATAGAAGCCGGAAGGGGTTTCATGCAGGTGCAGCCATTCACCTTCGGCGCGAACCCGACAAGCATCAGCAGCAACGGTCCGCCGTCCGCAAAGCCCGGCACCGCATTCGGGATAACCGTTTCTGTCAAGGGAACATCGTCAGATTCCAATGTGACAATAACCGCCAAGCTTGTTGACATGCAGAGCGGCGGCAATTTCGAGTTCTCGGAGAGCGGGAACGCCAAAACCACGGACCTGAACATAGGTCTTGTCAGGCCTGGCGCAGGTTCGGACTGCAATTCGGCTTCCTGCCCGAATAAATCGGTTTCAGTGAGAAGCTCATCCAGCGGCACCGAGAAGATTGCCGTGCTGGTGCCTTCAACAGCGACCTCCGGCGGCGAATATAACATACAGTTCACTGCAACCGACACGCAGAACAACGCCGCGACAGCGGAAGTATATTTCAAGTCGCAGCTTTACAAGCTCGTGAACTTCGGATGGTACAACAACCTTTACGGGGTTTACCCCGACCTGCTCAGCAGCACTGCGAGCGGGGATTGGAACGCTTCCACGGCATATAACAAGGCATATACCAAGCCTTCGTGGGTTGGCGGGAGCGGAGAGGCACCGATGCTGGATTATAATTTCCTCGCGGATTACACGAACAGGCGCCTCGTGGTTGACCTGAACTCTGACAGGAACTTCCTCTCAAGGGGCGACCTTAATGTGAACATTGACTCAAATTCCCTGAGCTGGGACATAAACAACATGTACCGCATCACGGATATCTCCAGCGTTGGCCCGAGTGAACCCGGGATAAAGTTCATAAGAAAAACTGCCCTCGACACCAACTCGTCAACTTACCAATACCTGGGCGCATACCCCGCTGACACGAACTTCACAATACCTATAATGGTCAAGAACCCTGATGGCACGAGCGTGACGGATGTCAACGTCGTCGTTACCAATATAGGCATGTTCAGCGCCGGCAGCTTCTTCCCGGAAAACCTGTCAACCAGGAGTTGCGGTTCGGCAAATGCGCTCTCAGAACTCCTGGTGTGCAACATTGACAATGACTTCAATGCCTTTGCAGGCAAGACTGATGCAAACGGCTTTGCCCTCATAAAAATGCGCGTTGCAAAGCCCAGCACGAGGCTGATGCTCGAAATAACCGTGTTCAAGTATACTGATCCCAATGTAACGCAGACCCAGCGCTTCCAGCAGTTCGAGGGTCCAGTGATTGATGTGAAGAAATACGCGGTTACAAGCAAAGTTGCCGGCCCCACTTTCAGGGTCGACACGAATGCAGACAGGACTGCGCTCGGGGTTACCTTTGATGTTAATGCAGGCGCAACCGGCATGCCAATCACATCCCCCCTTGCCCTTCTAGCGCCAGGAAAGGTCCTGGACAGCAACATCGGCGTATTTACCGGAACCTTCGGTGACGGAAATGGCCTCCTCGGGGACGTGAACGCGGACAGGAACTGGTACTTTGTGGTGGTTGACGGCAACACGCTTGTGATTGACGATGACCTGAATATGACTCTCTTTAAAAACGGCAACCCGAACGCAAACCCGGATGAAAACGGCGCTGCAGGGGACGGAAACACAGGCACTTACAGGGCAATAATTGTCAGGGGCCCGGACATTAATTCGGCAAGCTACGTCCAACCCGGCAACCCTTCAATAATGCCGATGGCGCAGGGTGCTGATACGCCGAGAATTTACTTGGCGTCAACAGGTGTTGATTCAAATGTCCTTGATGGCAACATATTGTTCTACCCTGTTTACATGGAAAACTTCGGCTCGAACAGCCCGAACAAGGACACGAGCCTGCGCCTTGCTTTGAGCCTCTCGACGCTTGCGGGCGTTGCCTCCGGCGACACATATTCAATATCGAACGTGAGGCTGGAGAACCGCGTCAGCTGGACATCAACGTCCATTTGCTCGACCTGCTCGTCCTATGCGAACAAGACAGGGACAACGCTCATTGACCTCGGCAATTTCACGGGCAGGCAGCCGGGGCAGTATGAGGTCGTGTTCACGCTCACAGCGGGCGGCGTTTCAACAGAGGAAAGGACGGGGTTCCAGGTCAGGAATTAATCATAAACCGAATGAAAATGAAAAAGGTGGCGTTATGAGGTTTTTCGCGGCATTTGCAATTGCACTGGTTCTGCTGTTCGCCCCTTCGGCATTTGCGGCGGGCAGCCTCACGCTCTCGCTGAATTCGCTTGACGCGATAAGTTCAGGCGACTCCGTGACGCTCGTCCCGACAGTTTCCGCCAGCGGCGACACGGTTTCAAATGTGCAGGTGAGCGTCTCGCTCCCAAGCGGCCTGACCACGAGTGGTTCTACTACCCAGAGCATTGGCCAGATGAATTCGGGCCAGACCGACAACACCAAAAGCTGGAACATCACGGGGAATTCAGGCGGCACTTACACCATAACAGTCACCGCCACTGCACAGACCTCGACTGCAAGCCTCACGGTTAACAGCGCCCCCTACATTTCCGTGACCGCCACCTCTTTGCCGAATACCTCTTCCACTGTCGCAATAGGCGCCTCCACGGGCCTTTCACTCTCATTCCAGAACACTGGCGGCGCGACAGCGACAGTCACTGCAAATGTAACCCCAAGTTCAGGCCTGACAATGACGAGCGGCAACGCTGCGAATTCCTTTGACCTCAACGCCGGTCAGAGTTCCTCGCTCTCGTGGGCATTCCAGATGGCGAGAACGGACAACCAGACAATAACCGTTTCAGTCGCTGCGAGCAGCGGCTCGGTTTCAAGCTACACGTCCTCTTACACAATACTCGGTTCAGGCAGCCCCAGCCCTTCCCCCAGCAATCCTGGCGGAAGCACCCCCTCTGAAAGCCCCGCCGATACAGGGGGCGCTGGCGGCGGAACCGGTGGAGGAGGCCCGCCCGGAGAGCCGCCTGGCACAAAGTGCAGCCCAGTAGGCAAGAAAATAGAATGCACCACTGCCAACAAGGGAATATGCGCGGCAGGCACCCAGGCATGCAAAGCCAACGGGACATGGGGCGAGTGCGTGCAGGACAAGCAGGCGAGGTCAAAGAACTGCCTCAACGGCTTCTACAATGACTGCAACGGCAAGGTGGATTCGGAGGAATCCGCGTGCACGGGAAAGCAACCCGGCGTTTCGCCTTCAGCTTCGCCATCGCAAAGCCCCGCAGGAACAGTTCCCCCGGCTGAAACCGGGAATGGCAAGAACCTTGTCGATATGCTCTTCGGCTTTGGGGTAATAGGCGCGATATTAATCATAGGCGTTATTGTGCTCGCGGTCCTCGGCGCGGCATACTGGTTCTTCCTCAGGAAGCCTTCTTCAGGCTTCGGAAAAAGGCGCTGAAATTCAAGCAATGCTTCAATCCAAAAACAACTTGCCTCTTGGCCTGCCTTTTTTTATACGCGGCATTAGGCAAAAGTCAAGGCATTAGACCTTGCATTTCATTTTTGTGGTTTTTTGGAACCCATTAGTATTCCCTGTATTGCGAGAAAACATGCAGGTAATTCTGCGGCCTCACGAGCCATTCAAAGCGCTTCGGGCTATGCATGCATTCAGCGTACATGGGTTTTTTTGTCAGCCCGAATTCAGGGAAAACGCGGGGTTGCATGAGCCTTATCGCCTGGGACACATATTTCCTGTTCTCCACAAAACCCTTTGCAGTGTCAAACCACTGGCTGCCGCCATGCTGCTCATACTCGGAATAATCCGACTTGAATGAGGGGCAGACCCAGTTCGCCATTACAAGCGTTTCCTCCGGCGAAGGGTTCACTGTAACGTGGCCAAAGCCCGGCAGCATGACGCATTTGTCGCCTTCGCGGGCATCAAAAACAATGAATTCGCTTTCAGATTGAAGCAAAAAATGCGCCCTGCCCGTCAAAACCTCATACACTTCAGGATAGCACACTTTAGTTCCAAGCACGCATGGGTGCCTGTGGCCAAAGGTCTTGTTGAACTCCTCGCCGACAGTGAAAGGCGGGAGCACAGTGACATCATACCTCAGGCCCGCTGCCTTTATCCTTGCCGCGTCTTTTCTGAGGCACACGTTGCGGTGCATGTAATAGAACTCATCCGGCGCCCTCATCGCAGGTTCCTTGAGCACCGGCATCATCTGCTTTCTTGTCCTCGCCTCCGGGGCGACTTTCCTCATACCCTTCCCGAAAATCAGCCTGCTGCTTTCCAGATTAATCTTCAGCGGAAGCCCGCTTGCCTTCCTGAGGTCAATTATTTTCATGCAATAATCTTGCAGTATTCTTAATAAATAGGTTTTTGCCCGTTGAACAGCAGCCGCCATGCTTGGCCGAAAGGCATGGGTTGGCAAAGGCAAGTGGCATCAAAATGAAATGCGTGGCGTGGCAAGCCAATTGGCCCCAGCTAAAGCTTAAATTAATTTGTCACATTGTTTCTTTGCCAGGATTGCATGGCTGGCAGGGGTTGGATTCAGTTGGCCTACAAAAGCATGTTCGACTGCAAGCTAAAGGACAAGACAGTTTTCCTGAGGGTGGACATAAACAGCTCGGTCGTGGAAGGCCGTGTCGTCATATCCTCCCGCATAAGGGAGCACGCAAAGACGATTTACGCGCTCAGCGAAGAAGGGGCAAAGGTTGTTGTGCTCTCGCATCAGGGCAGGCCCGGCGAGGAGGAATTCATCGGGCTCAAGAGGCACGCTGACCACATAAAGAAATTCATCGGAAGGCCTGTCAGGTTCGTCAAATGGGACGAAGATTATGTTTCAATAATAAAGGCAATGAAGGACGGCGAAGTCGTCCTTATGGACAACACCCGCTTCCAGAAGGAAGAGCAGGAGGACAAAACCCCTGAAGAGCATGCAAAGGACGATTTCATAATGAAGCTGGCGCCGCTCGGCCAGCTCTTTGTGCAGGACGCGCTCAGCGTGTGTCACAGGCCGCATGCGACTGTCGTGGGCTTCAGGCCCAGCATGGAATGCGTTGCAGGCCCCGTTCTCAAGAAGGAGCTTGATGCGCTCGAAAAGCTAGAAAAAATCCCTAAAGGCAAGCTCGTCGTCCTCGGAGGCGCAAAGCTCTCCGATTCAGTCAGCATACTAAGGGGAATGCTTGATTCGGGCATGTGCAACAAGGCATGCATCGGAGGCCTTTTCGGGGAGCTATTCCTGAAAGCAAAGGGGGTGGATTTCGGGGCGAAGGAAAAATTATTTGCCGAAAAGAAATTTGACAAGATGCTGCCTGATGCAAAGAGAATACTTGAAAAATATCCCTCCAGGATAATCCTGCCTGTTGACCTCGCGGTCGCAGTGCAAAATGGCAATGGTGATTCCAACGGCGCAGCAAAATTCAATGCCGCCTGCCCTCCGAAGGCAAAGAGGAAGGAAATAAAGGTTCAGGAGCTCCCGTGCCAGTTCATTACAATGGACATAGGGACAGAGACGACTGAAATATTCAAGAAGGAAATACGGGCTTCCGAGGTCGTGGTTTTCAACGGCCCGATGGGGGTTTACGAGCAGCCGAAGTTCTCAATAGGCACCAAGAAAATCCTCGAGGCAATAGCATTCCACAGGTGCTTCTCTATAATAGGAGGGGGTGACACAGAACGCGCGCTAACTTCCTTCGGGCTTGTTCCGCAGGACTTCGGCCACGTTTCCCTCGCTGGAAAGGCATTGCTGCAGTACCTCTCGGCTGAGCCGCTGCCGGGGCTGAAGATACTGGAAAAGAAGAAGTGAATCCGCAGAAATGCGCAGTAAAAAATATTTTTGAAAAAATATTTTTTTGGAATGGCCAAGAGGCCACTCCAAAAATCAATTTGATGTTCACGCTGCCGGGTTTGGGCTATTGCTTGGCGAGGGACTCGGTGAAGATTTATTTAGGTCTCCTGTGCCAGTGTTTGCATCACGGCGTGGGCTTGGTGAAGGGCTCGTGTTCGGCAAGGCGCTTGCTGCCTGCTTGGCTGTCGGCAGCAGGCTGCTTGGGCTTTGTATGGTGGCTTGTGGTTTTTTCGGGTTCTCCGTTACCGAGTCAATGGTGCCGTTTTCGGTGTTCACCACCACAAGTGTTGATTTGCCGGTTGAATTCTCTGTGATGGTGAAGTCTGCGGTGAATTTTGCGTTCGGGTCATTGTATGGCGGGTTGTTGCCTCCTATGTCCCTTGATTTTGGCACATAAACACTTCCACTTCCACCGGTTGAAACAGAGGTTCCTGCAAACTTTACCGTATTTCCATTCTGTATTTTGCCACCCTCCTCTGCGCCAAAGTATCCTGTATTGAGGAAGAGCCAGAGCCTGTTCATGGTCCTGTTGGGATAGACGTAATACTCGACTTTCCTGTCGCCTTGTCCGCCTAGTTTTATGGTTTCTCTTGGTTTGGCGTTTCCCAAAATGGTTCCCGTGGGGTGGTCCCTTCTGAAAGTGACATTAATTGCGTCAGCAGTGGGGCTTCCAGCAGGATATTCCACCTGATACCAGATTGTCTTTCCGTCGAATGTGAACGTGCTCCCGCCCAATTCCGTGTCAGCCAATTCGAGCGCGAAAGGTATTGTGTGCTGCAAATCGTCTTGTCCCCTGAACTGCGCCCCGCCCCATTTCTGTGCGGCAGCATCAAGCCCGCTGGGCAACTGGCCTATTGTCACTCCCGCGACGGTAACCGAAGGCTTTGCTGGTTCTGCAATCTTCTTCATTTTGATTGTGAATTTCAGGTCGTCGCCTGCCTTTATTATGGTTGAGATGTTTGCGTCCGGCTGGTATGTTAGCGAAAGAAAGCCTATCCTATATTTTCCGAATGCTCCTATTATAAGTTCGCTATGGTGACCCACCTCCCATATTACATATTTACACGCAGTCCCATCGTCCGGGCAGAATTCTTGGTCGGCGTATACTTTTTCCACGTCAAAAGATTTTCCCTGTTCATCAACAATGTCTATTGTCAGCTTTGCTTCCTGCGTTGGAGTTACTGGCTTCTTCACCGCAATATTCACCGTGTTTGTTCCCAGTATGATTAATTTCTCAGCTCCGCCTGTGGCGTTGTCTTTGTTTGCCGTGATTGCGTATTGTCCTGGCGTGATGTTTAGTTGTGCGTATCCGCTTTCATTTGTTGTTGCGGTTGCTTCTATCTGGCCGTTTATTCTTGTCCATTTGTCGCCTGCTGCGTTTGTGAATGAGTAGCTTGTGTATGCGTTTATGTATGCGCCGTTCACTGGCTGTCCTGATTCATCCATTACGTATACATCTACTGTTGTTGTGGTGCTTTGTGTGCATCCCGCGATTGTGAGCGCGAGGAATGCGATTAGTGCTATCGGTAACATTTTTTGCATTTTTGAAAACCTCCGTTTTTTTTGTGCAGCCGCAATTCAGGTTGGCAAGGTCTTATGTGTTTGCACCTTGCCGGAAAAGCGGTTTTTACGAATGTATTAACGCATCAAGGAGTATTTCTTCTTGCGTTTTTTGCAAGGCCTCAAAAAAAAAACGCTACTTCGTCAAAAGGCGAAAATCTCTGATTTGACGAGGCTATTATATTTCCCTGATTATGTCTGCCGCAAGTTCCGCCCTTGTTCCCTTAATCCACTTTCTGGCCTTATGCCCGCAGAAAAACATGCTTCTCTTTTCGCTGCTTATTGCCTCTGCCTTCAAATCAGTTGCAACGATTGTGTGCAGGAAATTCCTTTTCACAAAAGCAGCCGCTTCCTTTTCTATCTGGCTCCTGCTTTTGTCCCACAACGCCTTGAACGCGATTATTTTCAGCGAGGGAAACTTCTGCCGCACCTTTTCAATCATCTTCGCCCGCGGCTCCAGTTCCAGTTTCAATGGATGTGAAGAGTCAACTTTTCCGTGCAAATTTTTGCCTTTCACCCTGAAATCAGGTATTGCGGCCGGGCAAAACATATAGTCGTAATGGCCCCTGTCCAGCTCCCGCAAAACCTTTGCTTCCAGTTCGTCAGCAAAATTCGCCTCTTCGCAGCCAATTGTCCCCGCGTATTTTTCCAGGAGCTTGTTGCCGATGAATTTAACTTCAGCGCCCTGCCTCGCGCACTCTGCTGCAATCTCAGAACCGAGTCTCCCTGTGCTGATGTTCGTGAGCACCCTAATGTCATCAACCTTCGCCCGGATAGCCCCCGAAGCGACAAGGACCTTTCTGCCGCCCAGCTTTTTTGGCGAAAGGGCCTTCTCGACCTCGAAAACAATCGATTCAATGCCCGCTATTTTCGCCTTGTCGCCCTGCTCAAGCGGGGCAATGACCTTGACTCCGCTGGCCTTAAGCTTCTCAAGATTCTCAATAACAATGGGGTGCTCGTACATCGGCTTGTGCATCGCCGGTGCCAGCAGGACAGGCTTTCCGGAGCCTATTGCAACAGTCGCAAAAGTCGTTACAGTCGTGTCGTCAATTCCCATCGCGATTTTTGAAATGGTGTTCGCGGTGGCCGGAGCTACAAGGAAAAGCGAGGCAATGCCGTTTTTCCCGAAGAACTTGACATGCTCCACGAGGCCGCCGATGCGTGAAATCACTTCCCTGCCAGAAGCGAACTCCATCGCGTCCTTTGTAATCATCTCTTCCCCTGCGCTGCTCATCACGACCTGCACCTCGAAGCCGTGCCTGCGCAGTTCCCTGCAAAGGTCGAAAGAGCGCACCGCGGCAATGCTCCCCGTGATTCCGAGGACAATAAGGGGCTTGCTGTTATTGCCGGTGACTTTGCCGGCTTTTGGCTCGCCGCCTTTGGGTTCGGCATCTTTGGGTTTGTATCCTGCGTGATTGTTCTTTTCCGCCATGTGGAATAATTTCCCTGAAAAGGGTAAAAAAGGCGTTGGCTTGGCCAACCCGGCCTATGGCTTCTTCACAAGCACGGCTTCATTCTGCACAACTGTCTTGAGCAAGTTGTCTGAGGAATCATACGTCTTTACTACTATGTCATGGGCCTCGCTCGTGCCTGCAGAAAGCGGCCCGAAATACGGGGAATAGTCGCATGGCGCAGTAATATTGTACCTTTCATCCGCGAGAGCCGGGGCTGCAATGTTGCTGTTTTTGCACCCGGTTCCGCCTGTTTTGGTTATTGTCTCTAGGTCATATTTCGCCACCCCTTCCCCGAGTGCGAAATTGACGCTGAATGATGTAGCAGAGGGAAAATCCTTTATTGTTGCCGGAGAATTCTGCCTTGGCGAGAGTATCTTCGCGCCATACATGCCGGTTTCCGCATCAATAGCCTGCTTTTCAAGGGAACCCAGGCTTCCCTGCGCGCCGGCAGAATTCGACTGCAGCAGGCCGCTGACAAGCACTGTAAGGGTTACAACCGCCACAAGGACGCCGCCCACTATCGCAATGTATTCCGTGCTTGTCTGGGCTTCTGAAAAGTGCATGACAAATAAAACCTCTTTTGCGTATATAAACCTTTTTTCGAGGCTTTCGGCGTTAAGCTTAAAGAAACCTCAACGGCTTTCCATCCATGCAGCCCGACAACCTCGCCATCTGCCGCCTCTTGGCAGAGCTCAAGCCGCTTCTCGAAGGCGCATACGTTAACAATGCCTCGGAGATAGGGAAAGGCGTTCTGAAGCTGAAGCTCCACACAAAGCAGGGCTCGAAGGACCTGATAATAACGCAATGGAGCGCATTCATCACAAAATACTCCATCGCCGCCAGCCCAAAGAAAACAAATTTCACTGCAGCGCTGAAGAAAGAGCTCTACAACAGGCGCATAATGTCCATTGAACAGCATGGCCTTGACAGGGTTCTCGAAATGAAATTCTCGGACAAGGAACTTGTCCTGGAATTCATCGGCGACGGCAACAAAATCCTTGCTGCCCGCGGGGAAACAATCGCCTGCGAGCGCAACGAGGACTGGGCGGACAGGAAGACAAGGCGCGGCTTTCCCTACAGCTTCCCGAAAGCAAAGGGCATTAATCCCGCAAAAATCACGCCCGAAGAGCTGGGCCGGGCATTCAGCGCCTCTAAAAAGGACGCTGTGCGCGAACTGCTTTCCTGCGCCAATGTTTCCCCGCAGATAGCGGAGGAGGCCCTGCACCGCGCGGGAATACAGAAATCGGCCCCGGCAAATTCCGTCCCCGAAAGCGGCCTTTCTGCGCTCGCTGATGCCCTTGCAAAGATTTTTTCAGAGGCTTCGGAAGCCAATGGCAAGGCTTTCCTTTACAATAATTTCTCCCCCGCATTTGCCTCCCCTGTAATTCTGCATGGCGTCAATGCAGAGCCTGCATCATTCGACTCCATGGGTTTTCTGCTATGCGAGGAATTCGCAAAGGAATTCTCCTCCCTGCCAAGGGCCGAAGAAACCGCCAAGGGGCAGAAGCCGAAAAAGGACCTTGCAGGCTCGCTTGAAATGATGCGCTCAAAGCAGCAGGAATCAATAAAAAAATTCGAAAGCCTTGCCTTGGAAAGCACCAAAAAAGCAGAGCTAATTTACTCGCACTATGCCGAAATAGAGGAACTCCGCAAGGCGGTCCTTGCCGGAATCCAAAGCGGTGCCGGCGAAAAGCAGATAACCGAAAGGCTCTCAGGTGCGGTCTCCCGCGGGAACAAGGCCGCAAAACTGCTGAGGAAAGTTGACATGAAGAAGAGGGAAATAGAAGTGGAACTGGAATAAAAAATTCGCTGCGATATTTGGCAATTTGGGCCTTGGCATTAACTTTTGGTTATGTAGCCGATGGTTAAAATATTTTTGGAAAGCCTTACGGCTCCGTATAAAAATCAGATTGGCATTATTGAGCCGGGCTTGGCCCTACAACTTCGCGCTCATCCACGATGAAGACGTCGCTGACCGCGGTCACTGCCGAGTATGGCACCTCTATCATCCTGTCCGTGGAAGTTATCCTCTTTGCGAGCTTGCTCTCCCTGTCCACTTCGACTAAAAGGAGTTCCACATCGCCCGTAACTTCGTTCACGAGCAGGTCAACGAGCTTGCCGACCTCATCGCCCCTGTTGGTTATTACCCTTTTTGTTGCGAGTTGCCTTGCTATAGTGTACTTGTACATTTTGATTACCCCTTTCCATTACAGAAAATTTTTCTATATTAGGAAAGTTGAACTCCTTTATAATTCTTGCGGCTCCAAAATCGAGATATGTAGAACAGCCTTTTTCCTTTTCTTTAACAAGAAAATCCGGCAGAAATTACTTGAGTTTTTCTTTTGCCCCGGCCTGTTCAGCAACCCAAAAAGGACCCCTCGCCATTTATGGCGAGGTTTTTGCTCGGGGCCCTTTCAACGGTTTGACAAATGAAATATTGGCGTATTATTCAGTTTTGTCAAACCGTTGCCGTTGACGGCTTTTTATGAGAC